>JAUYPV010000134.1 GCA_030697555.1 Hyphomonadaceae bacterium | reverse complement strand
CCCAAAGGGCTCCACGCTCGAACGCATCGCCTCCGCGCCGTTGAACAGGTGTACCGGCTGCCCTCCTGCGGGGACGATGGGCGTGAGTATAAGTGCGTCCCGACCCAGCAGGATAAGTTGCACGATTTTTCGGAGCGGATTTTCCGCGAAACCCCTGCAAGCCTCTGAGGCGCTTGCGAATCTTTTTCTGAAAAAGTTTCGAGCGCTCGTCCTTAACCTGCGGATTTCGTCGTCTGACCCCGCAGGTTATTCGCTTTACCGATCTCCGTGCTATGCCCATCGCCATGAGACCGCTTCGCTACTCGATCAATATCACCCTCGACGGCTGCGCCGATCACCGCGCAGGAGTTCCGGACGAGGAGCTCCACGCCTATTCGGCCGAAACTATCGCCCGGGCCGATGCCCTGATCTTCGGCCGGGTGATGTATGGGCTGATGGAGGCCGGCTGGCGCGAGCCGTCCGAGAGCGGGGTCCGGCCCGACGGGATGGCCGAGTGGATGATGCCCTTCGCCCGCGCCATCGGGGGAAAGAAGAAGTACGTCGTCTCTAGCACATTCGAGAGCACCGGCTGGAACGCCGAGCCGATCCGCCCCGCCGATCTCGAAGCTACGGTCCGGCGGCTCAAGGACGAGCCGGGCAACGGCCTCTACACCGCCGGCGTCACCCTGCCGCGCGCGCTCGCCGAACTTGGCCTCATCGACGAATACGAGTTCTGGGTGCAGCCGCGGATCGCGGGCCATGGGCCGACACCGTTCGTGGGGCTGCCGCGGCATATCGAGCTAAAGTTCACCGGCCACCGCGGGTTCGCCTCCGGCGCCGTCGCGCTCCGCTACGAGCCGCGGCGGTAGCTCAGAGCGCCGACATCGAGTCGACTTCGGCGTTCGCGACCACTCGCCGGTTGGCTCGGCCGTAGGGCCGGAAGCTCCGCGAGATCATCTGGCCGAGGAAGATCACCAGCGCGCAGCCGATCGGCGAGCCCACTTCCTTCGCGACCAGCGTCACGATCGCGACCGGCCCCGCGGCGCGCCGGCGAACAGAGCGGGGCTTGCTGTGTCGTTACTCTGTCTCGGCCTTACCGCGTTCCAGCACGAACACCAGTTCCTCCGCGGTCCAGTTGAGGCGGGTGAGGGCGCTGGCGGTTACTGGCGCGCCGCTGACGGCGGTGGCGGCGGTGATCTTCAGGCCGAGTTCTTCGGCGAGTTCGGCCATGTCGCGGGCGGTGCAGGGGCGGCGGGCGCCGTCGGACCACCAGCCGCTGTTGCTGGCGAGCGAGGGGATGCGGCCGGAGGTCAGCAGCGCGGCGCGCACTTTCCAGTGGCCGTAGTTGCGGAACGAAATGATGGTCTTGCGGGCGATGCGCGAGAGTTCGCCGAGCACGAATTTCGGGCGGGCGAGTTCCTGGATGGTCTTGGAGAGGATGGCGGCGTCGAAGGCGGCGTCAGGATAGACGGGCAGGTCGCGGTCGGCGTCGCCCTGCACCACGGCGAGGCCCTTCGAGACGCAGCGGTTGACGCCGGCCTGTTCGACTTCGAGGCCGCGCGTGCGAGCGCCGCGCTCAAGCTGCAGCAGCTCCATGAGCTGGCCGTCGCCGCAGCCGACGTCGAGCACGAGTTCGCCTGCATTGATGAACTGGGCGATGGCGACGTGGTCGGCGCGTCTCATGCTTGAAGAACCGGGGCCGGATTTCATGGCTGACCTTGTCCCGACGAGAGCGGCCGCGTCGTCATCACGCCTGCCTCTTCGGCAATCCGCGCGCGTTGGCGGAGGCGTCGATGAAGCCGCGCAGGGCGGCTTCGAACTCGGGCTCCTCGACGAAGAAGGCGTCATGGCCTTTGTCGGTCTCGATGCTGACGTAGGAGGTCTCACATCCGGCGGCATTGAGCGCGCGGACGACGTCGCGGTTTTCTTCGGGCGGATAGTGCCAGTCGGTCGAGAACGAGAAGACGCAGAAGCGCGTGTTGAGGCCCCTGAAGGCGTTGGCCAGTACGCCGCCGTGCTCGGCGGCGAGGTCGAAATAGTCCATCGCCCTCGTGATGTAGAGGTAGGAGTTGGCGTCGAAGCGATCGACGAAGATCTGCCCTTGGTGGCGCAGATAGCTTTCGATCTGGAAGTCGGCGTCGAAGCCGAATGTCTTCGACTCGCGGTCCTGCAGGCGGCGGTCGAACTTCCGCTTGAGGGCGCTTTCGGAGACATAGGTGATGTGCGCCGCCATGCGGGCGACGGCGAGGCCGCGGTCGGGCCGCGTGCCTTCGGCTAGATAGCGGCCGCCGCGCCAGTTTGGATCGGCCATGATCGCCTGCCGGCCGGTCTCGTAGAAGCCGATGTTCTGGGCCGACTGGCGGGCGGCAACGGCGATGGGGACGGCTGCGAAGACGCGGTCGCGGGCCTGGACGGTCCACTCCAGCACCTGCATGCCGCCGATGGAGCCGCCGATGGCGAGGAAGACGTCCTTGATGCCGAGCTGGTCGAGCAAGGCGATCTGCGCCCGCACCATGTCGGCGATGGTAATCATCGGGAAATCGGTGCCCCAATAGGTCCCGTCGGGCTTCAGGCTGGCCGGGCCAGTCGAGCCCATGCAGCCGCCGAGGACGTTGGTGCAGATGACGTAGAAGCGGTCGGTGTCGACCGGCTTGCCGGGGCCGACGATGAGCGGCCACCAGGCGGGCCTGCCGGTGACGGGGTTGGGGTCGGCGGCGAACTGGTCGCCGGTGAGGGCGTGGCAGACCACGACCACGTTGTCCTTGGCGGGGCTCAGTTCTCCCCAGGTTTCGTAGGCCAGTTCCACGTGCTCGAGCGTGCGTCCGCTGTCCAGCCGGAGGGGCTTGGCGGGTGTCGCGACGGACAGGCGTTTGAGCCCATCCGCGCCGCTCAGGGTGCGGGCGGGGGAATTCATGGCCGGGAACCTAGATCAGGTCGGATGCGGAATGAAGCAATAGATAGGAACGGGGCGGCTCGTTAGCTCATGCCAACTAGCTTGAGTCAGGCGTGACATGCTTTTTGCAGATGACATCGAAGCATACTAGGCTGCAGTGCGCTGGGGAGCGTTTACCAAGTTGCGTGAGATGGCGGCAGATAGTTTCCAGTCCACTGTGAGTGTGGCCACCGACCCATTCCTGAGCGCACTCGCCGAACGATGGCGCGAGATGCAACAGGCCCCAGCCGCCTCTCCGGCAGGCGTCGGCTTCAGGCCGGCGCGTGAAGCCGCAGAAATGCGCCGCCTTTGCCGCCAGGCTTCGGCTGTTGGCGCCCCCCCGGATGCCATCGCCCGCGTGTGGCGATCGCTTTGCGGGGACATGCTGGTTAATCGCGGTCTCAAGACTGTCTATGTCTCCGGCGGGGATATCGCCCAGTCGATCGAGGCGGCGCGCGGCTATTTCGGGTTCGCTCCGGCCATAGTGCCGCTGGTGGACATCCGCGATGCGTTGGACCGCGCCGACCAGACCCAGGGCGTCGTTTCCTGCGTGCCGTGGCCGGAACATGCCGGCATTGGCCAGTGGTGGCCGATGCTGAACGAGAACCGGTTCCGCAACCTCTATATCGTGGCCGGATGGCCGAACCTGCCGGGCTCGCCTTCGGTTGCGCCCAAGATGGCGGTGATCGGCCGGATCGGCATGGAATCCTCGGGCGACGACGACACGCTGGCGACCGCCCATGACGACCATTACATGGCGGAACGGCTGCTGGGGGACCTCGGCTTCAAGGCTGATGTCGTGGCGCGGGCCAGGTCGCTCGCCCTGATCCGCATCAGCGAGTTCGTGTCGGTGGATGACCGCCGGATCGAGCTGGCCCGGAAGGCGGGACTGGACGGGCTGCGCATTGTCGGGGTACGGCCACGGCCTTAAGGCCACCTGGATCCCCACGCCTATGACCGACAAGCCAGAACCTCTGCCGCAGCTTGCGAAGGTGAA
>JAUYPV010000131.1 GCA_030697555.1 Hyphomonadaceae bacterium | reverse complement strand
AATCCGCTCCGAAAAATCGTGCAACTTATCCTGCTGGGTCGGGACGCACTTATACTCACGCCCATCGTCCCCGCAGGAGGGCAGCCGGTACACCTGTTCAACGGCGCGGAGGCGATGCGTTCGAGCGTGGAGCCCTTTGGGGGTCCTCAGCTCCCGCGTACGCCGTAGTCAAGCTCCGGCCAAGTGGGAGGGATATCCAGGGACTGCAGGGCTGAACGCCTGCAGCCTGCACGCCAGCGGCGACACCCACGGCAGAGGCGTGAAACGACCGCCTTGTCCGAGGCCGCTGACCAGACGAGCGCGGGGACGCGGGATTTCGCGTTTCTTCTTACTGCCGGCAGTCGTCCATCAGGACGGCAAGCCAAACCACGCGGGCGATCCCGCGTCCCCGGCCCTCCATCTGGAGGCGCACACAGCGACCCGGACGGCATCAGCCGGTCCGAATGCGGAGGCGCGCCCGCCTGCCGGCCGAAGCCTGCAAGGGCGCAGGCCGGTGCGATAGCGGACCTGCGCGTCATACCGCAAAGGCTTTCAACGGCCGGCCTTCCGGCCCTATGATGCTGCAAAGGGGACACGCATGGCCAGTTCGACACTCGATACGTTTGTCCGTGAAGCCCTCAACCGCGGCGAGAAGCGCGAGCGCATCGCGACCGCCCTCGTCTCCGCCGGCTGGACACAGAAGGAAGTCGACGCTTCGCTCGACGCCTGGGCTGTCTCCGACCTCGGCATGGCCGTGCCCAAGCCGAAGCAATACGTCTCCGCCCGCGAAGCCTTCCTCTATCTCGTGCTGTTCATCCTCCTCGGCGTCGTGGCGTGGAATCTCGGCTCGCTGCTGTTCGCCCTGATCGACATGGCGATCTACGATCAGCTCGACAGCCAGTACGGCTTCTGGTCGCGCGACAGCCAGATACGCTCCGCCATCGCCGGCCTCGTCGTCGGCACGCCGCTGTTCGCATGGCTCGCCCTCCACATCCGCAAGCAGCGCCGCACCAACCCCGCCATGCAGCGCAGCGTGGTCCGCAAATGGCTCACCTACGTCACGCTGATCATCGCCTCCTGCACGCTGATCGGAGACGCCATCGCACTGGTCTACAACTTCCTCTCGGGCGAACTCTCGATCCGCCTCGTCCTCAAGCTTCTGGTTGTCGCCGCCCTGGCCGGCGGCGTCTTCCTCTACTTCATCCGCGACGCCGAGAAAGGCGACGAGCATGACCAGCAGGCGTGATCCCATGAGGCGTGATCTGGGTCCGATCCTCGCCATCGCAGGCGGCATTGTAGTGCTCGCCGCAATCATCTGGGGCTTCATCGCCGTCGGCGGCCCCGGCGACGCCCGCGCCCGCCGCATCGACGACATGACGCTCGGCAAGATCGCCAACATTGCGACCTTGGCGCAGTGCGCCGCGAACACAGGCCAGGATCCGCCTAAAACGATCGCCGACATCAAAGCGCTGCAAGGCAGCAACTTCCCGCCGGACTCATTCGGCCGCTGCTACCACGTCTCGCCGGGCTCGCTGGACCGCCTCGAAGGCGTCGACTATTCGCCCACCGACGAAGCCCACATCAATATCTGCGCGACCTTCCTCCGCCCAACAAAGCCGAGCGATGGCGTCGCTGGCTTCTCGCCGGGCAATGGCGGCATTCCGGAACTGAACAAGGATCATCCAGAGGGCCGCCACTGCTACGACATCCGCCTGATCCGCCCGCTCAACCCCATACCCATGCCCGACCCGATCCCCGCATCGCCGCCTTTCCGTTAGCTCGCTCTGCCGCAGCCCGCATCCTATATCCCGCAGATGCAAGCTTTCGCCGCGCTCCTTGAACGGCTCGTCCTTACGCCGTCACGCAACGCCAAGCTTGCGTTGATCTGCGATTACCTGCGGCATGCGCCCGACCCATCGCGCGGCTGGGCGCTGGCCGCGATCACGGGCGACCTCGACATCCCATCCGTAAAACCGGCCGCCATCCGCGAACTCGTCGCCGGCCGGGTCGACCCTGTCCTGTTCAACCTGTCCTACGACTATGTCGGCGACCTCGCCGAGACCGTCTCCCTGATCTGGCCGAAACGCCCCGGCGCCAACCGCTCGCCCGACCTCAACGAAGTCGTCGAGACACTTTTAGATTCCACCAAGGCGCAGGGCCTCAAGCTCGTCGAAGGCTGGCTCGACGCGCTCGACTCAACCGGCCGCTGGGCGTTGCTGAAGCTCACCACGGGCGGCTTGCGTGTCGGCGTCTCCGCCCGTCTCGCCCGACAGGCCGCAGCGGACTTCGGCAAGGTCGACGTCGCCGAGATCGAAGAACTCTGGCACGGCATGGCGCCCCCCTATCTCGACCTCTTCGCCTGGCTGGAGGGCAGGGGGCCAAAGCCCGTCTCCGGCGCGCTCGCCCCTTTCCGCCCACCCATGCTCGCCCACCCGCTGCTATCCAAGTCCGAACGCTCCGATCCCGACGCGCTCGACCCAACACGAGTGACGCCCGACCAGTTCGCCGCCGAATGGAAATGGGACGGCGTGCGCGTGCAACTATCCTCCGAAGGCGGCGTGCGCCGTCTCTACACTCGCAATGGCGACGACATCTCGAAAGCCTTCCCCGACCTCCTCGAAGCCGCGGACTTCAGCGCCTCGATCGACGGCGAACTCCTAGTCCGCACCGACGAAGGCGGCGTCGCCTCTTTCAACGAGCTACAGCAGCGCCTCAATCGCAAGACCGTCTCGCCGAAACAGATGGCCGACCGCCCCGCCATGCTGCGCGCCTACGACCTCCTGCTCGACAATGGCGAAGACCTGCGCCCGACCCCATTCCGCGACCGCCGCAAGCGCCTTGAACGCTTCGTCGTCTCGCTCGAAAATGATCGCATCGACCTCTCCCCGCTCGTCCCCTTCGCCGACGCAACCGAACTCGAAGACCTGCGCCGCCATCCGCCCACACGCGAGATCGAAGGCCTGATGCTCAAGCGGTGGGATGCACCCTACCTCGCCGGCCGTCCCGCCGGCCTCTGGTACAAGTGGAAGCGCGACCCACACCTGATAGACGCCGTGCTGATGTACGCCCAGCGCGGCCACGGCAAGCGTTCCAGCTTCTATTCCGATTTCACCTTCGGTGTCTGGCGCGCGACGGAGGCTGGCGACGAACTTGCCCCCGTGGGCAAGGCCTATTTCGGCTTCACCGATGAGGAGCTGGTCCAGCTCGACAAATACGTCCGTGACAACACCATCGAACGTTTCGGCCCCGTGCGCTCGGTCACCGCCAACAGGCAAGAAGGGCTCGTCCTCGAAGTCGCCTTCGAAGGCATCCAGCGCTCGCCCCGCCACAAATCCGGTGTCGCCATGCGCTTCCCCCGCATCCACCGTATCCGCTGGGACAAGCCCGCACGCGACGCCGATCGTATGGAAACGCTGGAGGCGATGCTTGCAAATTGAGGCGGAGCGGCGTTCTCTGTCCGTGCACAGACGGGGGAGACGTCATGCCAATCAAACACGCTATGGCCATTGTCGCCTTGGCCGCCGCTCTCGGCCTTCCGCCCTCGACGGCGCAACAGGCGCAGTCAGGCGATCCACCACTGACCCATTGCGAGAGCACCGCGATCGACGCCGTCGAGAGAGCGCAAAAACACCTCGATCGCGCGACATATGATGTCAGCGCCTACAAAAGCGCCAAGGCCTTCAACAATGCCTGCGTCGAGCTGAATACCGCCCTTGGTATCATGACCGGCCTGTATCACTGCGACGCCGAGCTGATCGATCTGGTCTCGCGTTCTGTCGCGAAGAACCGGTCGGCGATGGAACAGTTCAATCCGAAGGCTGGCACGGCCTACAATTGCCGGTCGCTCTTCTGAGGGATTGCTGCCTGCCCGGGAACCGAAGACGGGTTGGGTTTTCCACCACGACGCGCTAGGGCTCTCGCAGGTTCAACAGCGCGCGAATCTTGAATGGATTTCCAGCAGCAATTGTACGAGTTCCGGAACTGGGCCTTCGACTTCGAAGGCGCAGCGCAGCGATGGATGTGGTCCGGCATAGCCATCCTCGCCGGCTACTTGCTGGGCGTCATCGTCTCGCGCGGCCTGCGCCTCGCCGCCCGCTCGCTCTCCGGCCTCGGCAAGAAAAGCAAGGACGAAGCGAAAACCGCCGATCACCTGATGATCGACATCCTGAGCGCCCTGGTACGCGCCGCGTTCATCCTCGTCGCCCTCGCCATCGCCGCCAACCTGCTCTTCGGCTACAGCCTCACCGAAGCGCAGGGCGTCGCCGTCGCCGCCCTCAAAGGCCTCGCCATCCTCGTTGGCGTCTGGTTCCTGGGCTCGTGGCTCGGCTCCCGCGTCCGCAAGTTCGGCGAGCGGATCGGCAAGCGCGCCTCGTCCGGCCAGACCCTGTTCCACTTCCTTGCAGCGCTGGTCCGTTTCGGCGCATTCGCCATCGGCCTCATCGCCGCGCTGCAGCAGTTCGGCTTCCCGATCGCCTCGCTCGTCGCCGTCATCGGCGCCGCCGGCCTCGCCATCGCGCTTGCCCTGCAGGATACGCTGAAAGCCGTCGCCGCCGGCGTCATCATCGCCGTCTTCCGTCCCTACCGCATCGGCGACGCCGTGCGTATCGCCGGACAGGAGGGCACGGTCGCCGACATCACGCCCTTCACCACCGTTCTCAACACCATCGACAACCGCGAGGTCACGGTCACCAACGACAGGGCGTGGGGCGACACCATCGTCAACAATTCGGTGCGCAGCCTCCGCCGCCTCGACCTCCTGTTCTCCATCTCCTACGACGACGACATCGACCAGGCGATCGGCATCATCAGACAGGTGTTCCTCGATGAGCCACGCATCCGCGACGAGCCGCCCGCCTGGGTGAAGGTCGAAAACCTCGCCCCTTCCAGCGTCGACCTTCGCGCCCGCGCTTGGTGCGCCAATAGCGACTATGTCGACCTGCGCGGCGAGATGCTGAAGCGCGTCAAACAGGCTTTCGACAAGGCGGGCATCACCATTCCCTATCCGCACCAGGTTGCTATCACGCGCGATCCAACCGCACATCTTCCGCCACGCGATAGCGGCGGAGACGGGGGACACCGATGAACCAGCCAGCCGACGCCACGCCCGACCCGCCGCGGCCAACACCTCAGCCGCCAGTTCGCATCGATGCAAGAACGCCCGAGCCGCTCGCAGGAGAAACCGAACCCCGCAGCTTCGCCTCGAAACTCTTCGGCATCGGTATCGGGGGCTGGATCCAGCTCGTCCTGATCTGCATTGTCCTCGGCGCCATCTTCGATGCCGGCGGCGTAAACCCGTTCGCGCCCAACTTCACCGTCAGCGGCGCCCTGAACGCCCTCGGCACAGGCGCGCTGAACCTCCTCGGCTGGGCGCTCCAGGCGGGCTGGCGCCCATTCCTCGTGGGCGCGCTGGTCGTCTTTCCGGTCTGGCTGCTGTGGCGGTTGCTGACCGTGCCGTTCCGCGCGAAGGAACGGCCCCTCCGCGGCAAACGCAGAAGCCCGGCTGAAACTGAAAATGTCCGGCTCTAGTCGAGCGCTTTCTCGTCGCGCTCGCCCGTGCGGATGCGCACCACTTCTGTCAGCCCCGTCACGAAAATCTTGCCATCGCCGATCTTGCCGGATCCGGCCGCCTTCTGGATCGCCTCGATCGCGGACTCCGCAAGGCCGGAAGCCACCGCAACCTCGACCTTGATCTTCGGCACCTCGGCCACCGAGTACTCGTTGCCGCGGTAGAATTCCGTCTGCCCCCGCTGCCGGCCGAAGCCCTGCACCTGGGTCGCCGTGATCCCTGAGACCCCCAGCTTGGTCAGCGCATCGCGCACCGCTTCATACCTGTGCGGCCGGATGATCGCGGTGATCATGCGCATCGGATGCTCCTCGTCGTGCTGCAGCCCGAGATAAACCAGACGCCGGATGGCCTCCGACCGGGACGGAAGGTCCTGCTGGGTGCGCCGCCAGTCGTCGACATCCTTGCCGAAGCTGGTGGACGCCACGAGTTGGATACGCTGGTCGAGCTTTTCGTCGTCGCTCAAAGGCGATCTCCGAGCCGGTGAAGCCCGCCAGGCGGGTTCTAATTGGTTAGCACACCTTACACATAATGGGCCAGCAGGCGTGCCAGTCGCTCTGAAAAGGTTAACGCGACCCCTTAACCTCATTCATTCCGTCTCAACCGGAAAATTACCTTGATCCAGTATGGTCAACCCGAACTCGAAATCGGGTGGGCAGAATGCACGATCCCAGGAAACCTCGTCCGCTGAAGCCGCGGACCCTTTCGGTCCTCGTGGCCGACGCCAACAACTTCAGCCGCGGGCTGATTGCCGAAATCCTGCGCTCGCTCAACGTCGCCAACATCTCCAGCGCCCGCACCGAGGAGATGGCCAACAGTTTCTTGATCGACCGCCCGATCGACGTCGTCCTGCTGTCCTGGGAAGAATCCGACCAGTTCGACGGCCTCGGCTTCGTGCGCGCCCTGCGCCGCATGGAGGAGGATCGCCTGCGCCGCCTGCCCGTCGTGCTGATCACCGCCGGCCTCACACGCCAGATGGTCATCAACGGCCGCGACGCCGGCGTCGACGAATTCCTCGCCAAGCCGATCTCGCCGCTCGCCATGCGCCAGCGCCTCGAAATGGTGCTCGAAACCCCGCGCCCCTTCGTCGACTGCTCGGTCTATCTCGGCCCCTGCCGCCGCCGGAAAAACCCGGCCGACTATTACGGCGCCAAGCGCCGCGCCGGAGAACGCCAGCTCGGCGCCGCCACCCCCATGGTCGACCAGGATGAAGCGGCGGCGCAGACCCCGATCCGCCTCGCGCTCACCGCCCTGCGCCAGACCTGCACACTGCTGCGCGCCAGCCGGCCCGAGGCGCTGAAGACCGCGCTGCAGCAAACGAGAGTCGCGAAAGACATTGCCATCGAGAGCAAGGACCACGCGCTGCATTCCGGCCTCGCCGCTTTCGAGGCTTACATCAGCGTGGCCACCCCGCTCGGCCAACTCGAAGAACCGGTGCTCAACACCGCACTTGGCGCGCTCGAACAGCTCGCCGCCCTGCCGCAGAGCTACGCGGAGGCGCGCGACAGCGTCGCCATCGCGCTCGGCAAGGCAATCCAGAAGAAACTGGCAGCGTAGAGTAGATTCAGATGACCGACGAACGCACCATTTCGCCGAGCGACCTCAAACGCATGAAAGTGCTTGTGGTCGATCCAAACGCCTACATGCGGGGCGTGGTCGCAGACAGCCTGCGCCGCCTTACCGTCACCAATATCAACGCCACGGCCAGCGCCATGGAGGCGTTCACTGTCGGCCGCACTTTCAAGCCCGACATCATCTTCGTGGATTGGGACGCCGGCCGCATGTCCGGCCTGGAATTCACCCGCGAAGTCCGCCGCAACACTACGGGCATGTCCCGGGAAACGCCGATCATCCTGCTCGCCGGCGTAATCGATCACGATCAGCTGATGTCCGCCCGCCAGGCCGGCATCAACGAATTCCTCCTCAAGCCCGTCTCGGCCGCCGGCGTCCTGTCGCGCATCGAGGAAGTCGTCCTCCGCCCGCGCAAGTTCATCGACAGCCGCAACTATGTCGGACCATGCCGCCGCCGCAAGGAAGACCCAAGCTACGCCGGCCCCTGGCGCCGCCTCACCGACGAACCGCCGCAGAAGGCAACTAGCGACCTCGCAAAGGAAAACGCCTTCAAGCTGCGCGCGATCATCGACAATCTCTCATCTTACGCCGACCGCACCAATGTCGACCGCACAGCGGGCATCCGCGGCATGTACCGCATGCTGCAGCAGTACGCCCAGGAAGTCGCGACGCTGGGTGACGAAATCATCGGCCGCGTGTGGAACACCGCGCTGCGCTACATCGAAGGCGTTGGCATGACCGACACCTACGACATCGAAGTCGTGAAGTATCACTTCCAGACCATCGCCATCATTCTCGACATGCCAGAGGAGGCCTACCTCCACCGCACGTCCGTGGCGAACGAGCTGGAGCGCCTGGTCAACAAGAAGATCCACTCGGCCCACGAGAAGAAGCCGGACGTGGCCTGACGGGACGTGAGCCCTCGTGGTGAGCAGCCGCCGAAGGCGGCGCCCGTCGAACCACGCGGGCGAGCTCACCGGCGCCTGCGACCTACTCGAACAGCCGCTTCTCGATCGTCGCCCGCTTGCCCGCGTCGACGCCCAGCATGTCG
>JAUYPV010000018.1 GCA_030697555.1 Hyphomonadaceae bacterium | reverse complement strand
TCGAGCTTTCTCACCTCGCCCGCCGCCATGTCGAAGCGGCTCGTGCGCGCGAAGGAGAAGATCCGGCAGGCAGGCATTCCGTTCGAAGTGCCTGGACGTGAAGATCTGCCTGCCCGCCTCTCCGCCGTGCTCGACGCGATATACGCCGCCTTCACCGAAGGCTGGACCGATCCCGCTGGAACGGACACTGCGCGGCGCGACCTTACAGGCGAGACACTGTTCCTCGCCCACCTCGCCACGGAGCTGATGCCGGACGAGCCCGAAGCGCTGGGACTTGCCGCGCTGATGTTCCATGCCGAGGCCCGCCGCGGCGCGCGCCGCGACCTTGCTGGCAATTTCGTGCCGTTGGCCGAGCAGGACACCGCCACTTGGGATAGCCGTCTGATCGCGAAGGCCGATGCATTGATCCGCCGCGCCGGCGCCAAGGGCAGCCTCGGGCGCTACGAACTGGAAGCCGCGCTGCAATCCGCCCATGCCCACCGGCGCCTTACCGGCCGCAACAACTGGGCGGAGATCGCGGCGCTGTACGATGCGCTGCAGACGCTCGTCGCCTCGCCCGTCGTCGCCATCAACCGCGCGCTGGCGATTGCCGAACTGGAAGGGCCCGGCGCGGCGCTCGATGCGATGCCCTCGGCGGATGCCGATCCGCGGCTGGCCAGCTACCAGCCCTACTGGGCGGCAAGAGCCGAGCTGCTTGGCCGCTGGAACGCCGTCGCGGAAGCATCGCAGGCCTACGACATGGCAATTGGCTTGGAGCGCGATCCGGCCGTGCGCAGGTTCCTGCAGAAGAAGAAAGCTATGCTGGCGAACTGAGATCACGTCTCGCGCTGGACAGCAGCATGCGCGCCGCGCAAGACTGGCGCATGTTAATTTTCAGGACGCTCGGGCTGTCCATTCTGACGGCCACACTCATCGCCTGCGCCACCCCGGAGCCGCAGCCTGCGCCGCCCGCCAGCGACGCGTCGGTCAAGATGTTCGAGGGCGGATGCTATTCCGCCTGCACGACCTACGAGATCGAGGTGCGCCCCGACGGCAGCTACACGCTCAACGGCGTCACCAACACGAAGACCAAGGGCGTCACCACCGGCAAGCTGGCGCCGGGCGCGTGGGCAAAAGCAGAGGCGGCTTTCGCTTCCACCGGCTTTGGCGCGATGCCGGACGAGATCACCGGCGCGACGCGCTCCGCGGGCACGCCGCCCTGCATACCCGACGGTCCCGGTACGCGCATCACGCGCAGCGCTACGGCTGGCAGCGAGAAGACCGTGTTCTGGAACCAGGGCTGCAGGCACGAGCCGGCGGAGTTGCATGTGTTGATCGACCAGCTTCGCGCAGCGTTCGACTACGACACGCTGGTGAAGCCGTAGGTAGCCGCGCCGGGCTTACATCGGCGCCCGCTGCGTGGATTGACAGCCTGGATGGCCTATGTGGCACTAACGGGAGCATCGCAAAGCGAAGGAGAAGGTCATGAAGATGGAGACGCGATCTGGCGCGGCGACCATTCTGCTCGTGAGCATTCTGTCCGCCTGCACCTCGCCTGACACGCCAGCGAACTCGGCCAGCATCGAGAATTCCTGCATCAATCCGACCGAGATCGCCAAGCAGACTATCGTCAGCGACCAGGAAATCCGGTTCGAGCTGAGGAATGGCGAAGTCTGGGTGAACAAGCTTCCCCGCGTCTGCCCCGGCCTCAAATTCCAGCAGGGCTTCACGTGGGAGGTAAGCGGGACACTGGTCTGCTCCAACCAGCAGCGGATCACCGTGAAAGACGAGGGCACGCCCTGCCAGCTTGGCGAGTTCACGCGTCAGCCGAAAGCAAGCTAGTCCGCTCGCTCCAGCTCGCGTTGTGCCGCCTGCGTCTCACCGAGGCTCCAATTGCCGAGCGTGACATGCCGCGTCTGCCCGAGCAGGCTGTGAACGAGCCGGAACTCGGCAACGGTCCACGTCACGGGATCAATCGCGTGCTCGGCGACGTCTGCAGTGTCGTAAAGCAGCGTCATGTGTGGCGTATAAGGCCTGACAAATCTTCCGAGACCGCACGCGGCCATTTCGACGCCAAGCTGGCGCTGAAACGCTTCGACGGACGCCGCGCCCTGCTTGCTCCGCAGCACGAAGGGACGGTTGCGCGCCCTGCCCGCAAAACTCAGTGCGCTATCGAACGTCACTTCGAACGAAGGCGCCTTCACCCTGCTCGCCGCTTCGCTCGCCTTCGCGACGACCGCCTGCGGGAGGCCGGGATAATCGCCGAGATGTGCGAGCGTTACGTGGAGCCGATCCATTGCCAGCGGGCGTCCCCAGAGCCCGTGCCGGACGCGAAGATCCTGCTGGAGCGAGTAGACTTGCGCTGCGGTCGTGGCGGTGGGGAAGAGGGCGAAAAATAACCGATCGGTCGCCGACATGGCCGTCTCCTTTGACGTCGGTCGTTCATACGCACCGCCTTCGTTGTTTAGAACAAAACATGAACACACCTTGCGGCAGACGGCAAGCGGCTATCGCGCGAAACGTGAAGTTGGCTGTGAGCTTCTTGCGCAGAGCGACTAGTCGTTCTCGCTGTCGCCATACTTCGGCTGAGCGAGGAGAAAGTCTTCGACCTCGTCGAGTGTGGCCGAGAACTCGTAGCCATTATTGCCGAAGACGATCTTCCGCGTGTCGTCGTCGCGCAACATGTAGCCGCCGTGCTCAAGGACTTTTCCGAACGGCTTCTGGGCTTTCATCAGGCTGACGCCGTAGCGCACGGCAACCCGGCGGACGCGGCGCTCGTGCGAAGCAATGGCGTGACGGCCCTTACCCATTCAGGCTGCCCCTATTCCCACTCGATTATCCACCGCACCATCGACACCTATCGCTTTCGCTCCGTGAGCTAGCGCTGTAGCGGACAGCACCGTCAAGCATGCCGTCAAAATTTTCTGCTGCGTTGTGCGCCAAACTTTCGAGCGACGTGCGATAGTCGGCGAATGCACGCGAGACAAATATCACAACACGACCAGACAGCAAGTTTGCAATCACGCGAGCACGTCATTGTTGCCGTACGCCACGAACGAACATGTCTTCGGGCGGCGGTGTCCAGATCGATGGAATTTGGTCCATGAGTGAGTCTACGAAAGCAACCGCACACGCTCCTGTGGGGATCATGCAGTACAGCGCCAGTCTTCCACCACTACCTCGCTACATTCGACGCAGCGAACTCCGGCAGGTCGTGCCAATAGGCGACACCGCAGTTAACGAGATGGAGCGTCGAAACGAATTCCCTCGGCGCATCGTCCTCATGCCGCGTGTTGTGGTGTGGAGCCTGGCGGAAGTCGAAGCCTGGATTGAGCAAAGACGGCGAGACACCGAGTCAGGGAAGGCTAAGGCGGCGAAAGTAGTGCGTCGCAAGCGCCAGCGGCCAACCGCCAGTGCGTCGCGGTGATCAGTCCGCGTTTCCGGGCATTTCCGGCTCGACTCAAGCTCACCAGTAAAAATGATCTCATCAGCGGCGCTCAGAACAGGTCCATTTGCCGCTCATCCCGTCGCCGTTGAGGACGCTGCAGCGGCCTACGGGTAGATTGTATTTTTTCCAGTTCAGCGTTCCGCTTGGTCCGGGTACGAGAATCTTCAAACTTACCGCGTCCCTCAAACTTCATCAGCGCATCTTCGAGCTGCTGAACGTCATCTCTCCGCCAGAAGATCATGTTGCGAATAACGACCGGCTCCGGAAAGCCAGGAATACCGCTTTGCCGCGCACGCCACAGCGTGACCAGACTGACGCAAAGATCCGCTGCAATCGCTTTTTGAGGAACAAGGTCTCTTGGAAATTTCATTGGACGTCCAAGATTGGATACATTGCAGGTTCGGTGCGACGATCCTGCCAACGCGGCTGACCGGCGCTACGTTTTCGACACGACATACGATTCAGACCTTACTGTCCTTCCATTGATCCACAGCCTTTGGATCTGTTCCAACGTCTTCGTCTCCGGCCCGAGAAAGCGGCGGTTCCGCCGCAAGCCCGGCTACATCGGCGGCAGGTCCGGCCCGAGCGTGCGGCCGAGTGACCAGGACAAAGTCTGACCTCTCATCACGCCCGTTACCTCCCGGCCCGCGAAACGCTCCAGTGCGGCGCGCCAGGGTACGACCAGTCCCTGGCGATCGTGCAGGATCAGCGCGACACGTCCCTGCGCCAGATCGATCCGCTGGGCGTAGACGCCCCGCACCTCTGCCGGCACATGCGTGAGGATCGGTCTTCCGAGCTCGCGCGAAAGACGGCTGGCGGTCTGGCGAAGTTCGCTCTGGGCCATCCGATTAAGCGATGACTGCGACAACACCTGCTCGTCCTTACCCAGCCACCCCTGCTCGATCAGGAACAGACGCCGCTGCTGCAACGCCGCGGCGTGCCTGCGGGCGAACGCGCCCTGCCCCACGGGTTCGTGCGCCGCGCCGGCCAGGACGCGATCCAGCTGCGTCGGTCCCAAGGCGCCCACTTGCTCTGATAGGGTCCAGTAGCTCTGCACCCGAGCCGACAGGGGCGAGCCCTTCGCCAGTCTGGTCTCGAATTCAAGGGCGCGCGAGAGGTGGTCGTCGGCGATGTGAAAGACGCCATCACGCGACCGTTCAACCAAGCCGGCTCGCCGCATCGCCTCCAGTCGCCTGACGTTTGCCGCAAGCAAACCGTGACTGACATTGGGCGCGACCGAGGCGTGACGTTCCACCGAGTAGATGCCGCCGAGCTGCTTGGCGATGCGCGCGACGGCTTCATCAGCCGCCCGAACGCGAATTTCCTTCGGTTCGAAGATGATGACTGCTCCGACGGATGCGTCGGTGAGATGAGCAAGATCGTCAGCCCGGTCGAAACTTGCATACCGCAACTCGCCGCGCTCGTTTTCCACTACCGCGAGAAAAGTATCGCCTAGGTCGTCCGCTGGTCCGAAGTGCCGGAGTTCGCCGACCACGGGAGCGTCAGGATGTGCAGCAAGAAGCTGCCGCGCGTCACCTCCACGCCTCAAGCCGGACACGGCCTGCTCAACTGCCGCGTGTGCCTCCATGGACGTGAGTTTGCCGAAAAGGTCATCAGCCAAGCGCCAGCCATCCGCGCGGCGCACCGCCAGCCCCCATGCCTCAAGCTTCTCCAACCGTGCCGCCAGGTCCGGCCGCGTGACCGCCACACCTGCATTACGGGCTTGCTCGACCAGCTCGCGATCCAGCGGCGTCACGCCTCGGGTCGCGATATCGCGCTGGCGCCCGTGCGCGAGGTCGATGACCTGCCGGGGCCCCAGGACGCGCGTGACGATTTCCTGGGCGTGTTCGCGAATGCCCGCTGAGAGCACCTTCGAGGGAATGAACAGGTCCTGGCCGTCGGCACGTTTCCCCCTGATAAGGACGTGGGTGTGAGGGTTGTCCGTATCGTGGTGGTCGACCGCTACCCAATCGAGCCGCGTCCCCACCTGACGCTCCAGACCCTCCATGATCTCCCTGATGAATGGCCTGAGATCTCCGAGCGCTTCGCCGTCCTCGGCGCTGATGATCAGTCGAAAGTGGCGCGTGTCTCCGGCCCACGCAGCGGTCATCGTTTTGGCGTCGATGTCAGTCTCGCGCTGGTTGTAAAATGAAAACGGGGTTTGAGCCCCGTCTTCGCGCTTCAGGTAGTCGACGGACCGGCCAAGTTCGTCGGCACGCGCGGTGACTGTGTCGTCGCCCACCACCTTGGCGGCCGCCTTGGGCTCCCGCGCCAGGTAAGAAACATGTACCCGCAACGGGGCGCCCTTCCCGCCCCCGTGAGCCACATACCGGGCTTTCACAACGACCCGTCGCTGTCCGACGGCGGTCGCCTTGGCCTTGGCTGCTGCGCCCTTTGCGAAATGCGCGCGCGGCCCGGTCCGGACGGCAGGCGCTTTACGACCGCCGCCAACCCGAGCGGCAATGCGGACGGCCGCCCGCAACTTCACGAGGCTTGAGCCCTTCTCCCGCGCAACCCTGCCAACCCGCGGTTCGAAGTCACGATCATCGATGTCAGCGTCCATGGCTTGAGACTGCCATCTCCAGGGGCGCCGTCGACACCTTGCACCACGCTCACGAAGATGCGGCGCTTCCACCGCATGAAGGCGTGGAAGCGCGGCGAATTTTTCTATGTGCAGACAGGCGCTTCGCACCCGAAGCGCCGTACTATCTTTATCTTGTGTTTCGACTCTCTATCGACGTAACCGTCCGGTCGCTGCACACTTGCGGCTCTCTCCTCCTCCGATCCACATCGATCTCCGCGTGCTGAAGCGGAGGCGGACATGCGTCGCAAGAAACCGATCGATCCGGCGAAGCGTGCCTGATGGAGCGTGCACTCCGGTGAACCAGCTCGACGCGCTACTGCCCTGGAAATGGCAGGATCAGAACCCCGGTCAAAGTCTGCGCGATGAGCGCACGCTGGTCGCCGACGCGACCAGCTGAAAAAATGAAGGCTGCAGGAGCCTGCGCTCCTCTTGGCGCTGCATGGCGGAACGCGCCGGCGAGCGGCTGGCGGCGCGTAGCGCCCGCAGGGCCGCGCCCGTAGGAGCTGCGTCTTCCGCGGCGGGACCGAGCGTGACCGCCAGAGACGCTCTCCGCTTCTCCGCTCCGCCTAAGGCCGGACGTCTGGTGGCTTCGCGTGCAACCACAGAACGCTTAACTTCCCGCCCTCGCAATCCTCGGCACCCTTGCTTAAACGATCTGCTTCTCGGCGGAGACCTCCGCTAGTCGGCGAGGAAGGCGTCCAGCGTGTCGGCGAACAGCTGGGGCTGGTCGAGCATGATGAAGTGTAGCGAATCGGACACGAGCTTCGTCCTTACGCCGGGTGCCGATGCATAGAGTGCTGGAAACGCCTTCTCCATTTGGCCCGGCGGGACGCCAAGCGGCGCCATGTCCGGATGGAGGACGAGGATCGGCGTTTCCACCGAGCCAAGGCCGAGCCGAAGGTCCCACGTCAGGCTCTCGTAGTAGACGCGCGCGACCACGGTGTGATCAGAGCGCGCGCGCCATTCGGCGACCAAGCGTCGGGTCGCTTTGTCCCTGGACATGGCGCCCATCTCGGGCTCGATCTGCTCGGGCGTGGGTTGGCCGGCCGCCAGGATGCGGTCCCGCGCCCTCTCGGCCTGCGGCCGGATGGTCTCGACCGTGGCCAGCGGCGGGTTCTGCATGTTGCCGATGAACGGCACGGCGTCGACGATCAGCGCTTTCGTCAGGTGCTGCGGGTGCCTTTCGGCGAGATAGAGAGTGACGCTCCCGCCCAGCCAGTGGCCGATCAGGACCGCCGGCGTGAGCTTCTGCTCGACCAGATAGGCGTCCAGGGCTTCGGCCATGGGGATCAGGACCTCGCCGCCGGCGTTTGCCCGCGCCGGTTCCCCCGCGAAGCCCGCGATTTGGATAAGGTGCAGTCGGTACCTGCCCTTGAGCCGTTCGGCAGTGGCCTTCCAGGCAGCGCGCGAGGCGATGCCTCCGATGAAGATCAAGTCCGGCCCCTCGCCGACGATCTCGTCAGAGAATCTGTCGCGGACCACGAACCTGGACTCCGCGAACAGCCTGTCCTGATTGGCGCCCTGCGCGAGCGCCGGAGCTGCTGCTGCTGCCAGAGCGAGCACGAAGCCGAAGAAGAACTTGAGCATATGAACCCCCGCCACGGGGCGGAAGCCCTGTCGCCGCCTCCAGCCCAAGCAAGACGGCCCAGAAAGAGTCACTCGGACGGAACTCAATGCCCGCTTGCCGGCGGAGCGCCAATTTCCGCTCCCGGCGCCACGCAGACTCTAGCGCTCACGGACCTTGGAAGGCAATGCCACTTACTAGGAGCCGGTCAAGACACGAGGTTCGACATCTGGCTCGCCTCGCGGAAGAGGCGAGCCAGATGGCGCCAACCTCCATCGAAGGCGCATTGGCCAAGGTCGAACTTGGCATCAAGGTTCAGGGGCCGTTCGACTGGCGGGACCATGCGCTGGAATTGCTGGAGGTCGGCGTAGCGGACCTGCGAAAACTGGTCCTGGCTCCATAGGTCACGAGTTGGTCGTCATGCGGCCGCCGCCTGCCGACCCATCACAAACTCCGCCGCCTTCGACGCCAGCGACGCCGCCTGGAATATCGCCCGGTTGTCTCCTTTCAGAATCTCCAGCCAGGCTCCGAGATAGTCGGCGTGACGGACGGTCGGGACGACGCCCAACTCGGCGCAGAGGAAGGCGGAGCCAAGTTCCGCCACCAGTTCCTCGCGCGCATAAGCCTCGCCTCCCCGCCTGCCGGAGAAATCACGGTTCAGGCGCGAGACATGGCCTGCCCAGTGGGTCAGCTCGTGCAGTTTCGTTCGAAACCAGTTGATCGGCTCGTAGAACGCTTCCTGCGGCGGGACCTGGATGAAGTCGTGCGAGGGTGAGTAGAAGGCCATGTCGCCGCCGATCCGGATGTCGGCGCCGGTGGCGGCGATGACAGCCTCGACATGCGGCAGCGGGTCCGACCGTCCCGGCAGCAGAGCGGCGTCCGGACCGGCCGGCAACCCATCGCACTGCTGCACATGAAAGACCGTGAAGAGCTTCAGGAATCCAAAGCGCCGCGGGTTCTCGCCCGAGGCGACTGCTTTCTCCTGCTCGGCCTTGGGAATAAAGGTGTCGGCATAGACGACCGTCGCTCCCTTCTCGCCCTTGCGCACGGCGCCGCCGAGGGCGAGCGCCTGCTTGAACGTAAGCCAGCGTTGCGATGGCCTGCCTTGCTCGATGGCGGCCGACCACAAGAGCAGGATGTTGATCCCGGAATAGGTCCGGCCGGTGGCCGCATTTTGCGGCAGGCCGAGCGGTGTCGTTCCTGACGACGCCCAGGGTTGCACCCAGGGAAAGCGCCCCTGCTCGAGTTCATTGATAATGCGGTTGGTGACGGTGTCGTGCAGCGACACGCGGTTTGCGTCGGCGGTCATGGCGACCTCCTTGAGGAATTTGAATTGCTGGAAAGGAAGAGGCCGGCGGCGTGAGCCGCCGGCCTGGCCATCAGGTCAGGCGGCTTGCTTTCGCGGAGCCTTGCGGGACTTCGCAGGCGCTTCGGCCTCGGGAGCCGCAGGCTCCGCGTCGGCCTTGGGCTTGCCGCGCGCGAGGATTTCGACCTCGCCGAAGCCAGTGACGACGAACTCGACGGCGTAGCGGGTCTGGCCGCGCTCATCCTCCCAGGAACCGGGGCGGATCTGGCCAACGAGGCGGAGCCGGGTGCCTTTCTGCACGGCGGTCTCGATCAGGGCGACCTTGGCGGGAGCGAAGACGGCCACGCGATGCCAGTAGGTCTTCTCGTTCCAGTCGCCGCCCTCGGGTTTCCAGCGCTCCGAGGTCGCGAGGGAGACGATGGCGAGCTTCTTCCCGTCCTTGATTGGCTTGATCTCGAGCTTGCCGACATTGCCGATGAGTTCGAACTGGGCGCGGTCCATGGTGATCTTCCTTCTGATCCCTGCGGGATCAGCCCCGCCGGGGTCGCGTTTGCGACGCCCTTCAGGAGCGGCCGGCAAGCAAGCGAAGCGGCGACCGAGCAAGGGGTTGGTGCGGCCTGCAGGGCGAAGCCCGAAGCCTCGGCCCCTTGAGCGGGCGTGCGTCGGACGCTTGATGGGCGGATAAAGCAAACGTGGCTCCGGCGGGCGACGGCGGATCAGACGGGCCATGAACCGAGCTTGACGGGAACCTGATGGCGGACCTGATTCTCGGATCAAAAAACAGAAAGGCAGAACAACTTGCCCTCGTTCCGCAACGTGACGCGAAAGGAACTTTACGATCTGGTCTGGTCACGACCGATGCGGGACGTCGCCATCGAGTTCGGAATTTCGGATGTCGGTCTGGGCAAGACCTGCGCGCGATACGGAATCCCGAAACCACCGCGCGGCTACTGGGCTCGCCTGCAGGCCAGGCAGAAAGTTCAGTAGCCAACCATGCAAACGCGTCAGCGCCGCTGCTCTTGGAATTGCGGGGCGTCCGCGCACCTAGGTTGATTTTCCGTTCGGAACATTTTCGGCCCGATCGCATGCCAATCGGAGAAAGTTCGATCGGGAAATCTTGCCATGAAATCCACACACACGATCACCGCTCTTCTCGAGGCGCGACCAGCTGTACCCCCCGCCGTCCGATCCTGATCAGCAGCAGGCTTCCAGCGCGCCTAGTCTACTCTGCCTGAAGAGCTGATTTGAGGACTCGCTTGAGAGCGCCGATGTGGCTACGCCTGCAATGCATCGTAATGCATCAGGGGAGGTCCGCGACATGACATATGGGCTGAGCCCACGCCAGCCGCATCCAACGGCTGTCCCGCTTAACGAGATTGCAATTCTGGAGGAGCTTGAAAAGCGTGTCCTGTGGCTTGCCTCATGGATGATTCATCACGCCAATCATATCCGTCCCTCTCGCGACGGCCTCAAGGTTGGCGGCCACCAGGCCTCCAGCGCCAGCGTCGCTACCCTGATGACCGCGCTCTACTTCAAAACGCTGCGGAGCGAAGACCGCGTTGCAGTGAAGCCGCATGCCTCGCCCGTGCTTCATGCCATCGAGTATCTGCTCGGCAGACAGACACGCGACCAACTCGAACGGTTCCGCGGGCTGGGCGGCGCCCAGTCCTATCCCTCGCGCACGAAGGACCGGATTCCCATCGATTTCTCGACTGGCTCTGTCGGGCTGGGCGTGGCGGCGACGCTCTTCGCGTCGATCGCGCAGGACTACGTGGGGGCCCACGGCCTTGCCCGCGACGCGCCGGGGCGGATGATCGCGCTGCTGGGCGATGCGGAACTCGACGAAGGCAACGTCTACGAAGCTCTGCTGGAAGGCTGGAAGCACGAGGTCCGCAACCTCTGGTGGATCATCGACTACAACAGGCAGAGTCTGGATGGCGTCGTCAACGACGCTCTCTTCGGTAAAATCGCATCCTTCTTTTCAAATGTCGGCTGGCGGGTGACGCCGCTCAAATGGGGCCGGCGGCTTGAGATGGCCCGTCACGGTCCAGCAGGTGAGGCCTTGATCGACTGGATCGAGCGTTGCCCCAACCAGCTCTATTCCGCGCTCACCTTCCAGGGCGGCCGGGCCTGGCGGACTCGGCTTGCGCGCGACCTTGCCGGTGCAGCTGGCCTCGGCGCACTGCTTGATGCACATGACGACGCTTCGCTCGCAGCGCTGATGACCAACCTGGGTGGTCACGATCTTGCGACTATCCTCGAGGCTTTCGAGGCCGCCGCCGAAGACGACGCTCCCACCGCCTTCGTCGCCTACACCATCAAAGGCCACGGCCTCCCCTTCGCCGGGCACAAGGATAACCACGCCGGCCTGATGAACCTGGCCCAGATGGCGACGTTCCAGAGCCAGTGCGGCGTCTCTCCGGGCGAAGAGTGGGAGAAGTTTGCAGGGATGGAGAATCCCGGCCCGATCGCCGCCTATCTCGACGAGGTCGCGCGACGCCGTCGTCCACCGACGCCAGAGTCTCCCCGGCTCGTCGTGCCAAAGCTGACCGCGCCGCGCGCCGAACGACAGTCGACCCAAGAGGCTTTCGGAAAAATCTTGCTGGACCTGGCCCGCGAGGACAGCGCCTTTGCGCGCCGACTCGTGACGACCTCGCCCGACGTCACCGTGTCGACCAATCTCTCGGGCTGGGTGAACCGGCGCGGCATATTCCACACGCGCGAGCGAAGCGACCTGTTCCAGGACGAGAAGATTGCCAGCCTCAACAAATGGCGGATGGCGCCGGCGGGGCAGCATATCGAACTTGGCATCGCGGAGCACAATCTTTTCTTGCTGCTCGGCCAGCTCGGACTGGCGGACGCGTTCTGGGGCGAGCGCCTCCTTCCGGTGGGGACAGTCTATGACCCTTTCGTCAACCGCGGCCTCGATGCGTTGATCTATGCCTGCTACCAGGGCGCGCGCTTCATGATCGTTGGGACGCCCTCCGGCATCTCCTTGGCGCCGGAAGGCGGCGCGCACCAATCGATCGGCACGCCGCTCATCGGCATGTCGCAGGCGGGACTGAGTTATTTCGAGCCGGCCTATGCCGACGAACTCGCAACCGTGATGGCGTGGGCGTTCGATCATATGCAGGCCGAGGAAGGAGGGTCGGTCTACCTCAGGCTTTCAACCCGACCCCTTGAGCAACTGCCGCGGCCGCTGGACGAGACGACAGCCGCCGACTTGATTGAAGGCGCTTACTGGATTCGCCGGCCGGAAGGGTCTTCTCCTCTTGCGCTCGTCTATTGCGGAACAACGGCCGAAGAGGCCTTTGCCGCGTCCCTGCGTCTGATGGAGGTATTCCCGGGACACGGGCTGCTTGCCGTCACCTCGCCCGATCGTCTCCATGCCGGCTGGCTGGCGGCGCAGCGCGCCCGCACCGAGGGCAAGGCTGTGGAGGCCCACATCGAACGGCTGCTACGCCCTTTGGCGGCGGATGCGGTTTTGGTGACGGTTATGGACGGTCATCCCCTGACCCTGAGTTGGCTGGGATCAGTACGGCGCCATCGCGTGCACGCTCTGGGGGTCATAGCCTTCGGACAGTCAGGCGACATACCGGACCTCTTCCACGCTTACAGACTCGACGCCCGGGCGATTTCCGCGGGCGCAATCGAGGCAATCGACCGCCGGCGTTGATACCCCGCCGGACGACCATCCGGCGGGGGTATCATCTGCTAGGTCGCGACCGCTTCATCGCCTGCCGCAGTCAGTTCATGCGCACCCTCCCCAACGGGTGTCACGAGCAGATCGGGAAGATAGCCGTTCCCTTCAAGTGCTGCCGCAACGCGCGCTGCCAGCTCGTCCTTCTTAAGCTTGGCGTGAGTCCCGAAGAAGGCTTCGCGGCCGCCCTGGCTTAGACCCTCGACGCACGGCGCCTGTTCAAGGGCTCGCAGCAGCTCGGCCTTTGGCAAACGCGTCCAATAGTCAATAGTCGGCGTCCGCAGTCCAGAAACCGACGCGCTTAGGCCAACGAGAAGATCAGCGCTGCAAGCTCTTAGTCGCAAGATCGATCCGGTCCATTCGCGACAGCAACACAAGAAGGAGAGCAGCGAGCGTCAAGCTCGCGCTAGCTACCAGCAGAGACTCCATGTAGGTGCCAGTAATGTCGAATAGGAATCCCGCTACCACAGAGCCGGACGACGTACCGACAAGGAAGATGCCATAGATTCCACCGTAGACCGCTCCGTATCGCTGCAGGCCAAAATGCTTGCCGACCAGAAACGCCATGAGGTCAATTTCGGCTCCCACACCGAATCCCGCAACGATCGCTGCCAGCAGCGCGAACTCTCTTCCTCCGAAAGCAAGCAAGAGCATGCCTGCGGCGCAGAAGAGAAATAATACTGCGCCGAGATGCTCGGCACGCACGACATCGAGAAGAAAGCCCGTGACGATGCGGCCGGCCACCATCGCAAGCCCGATGTTTCCGGCCAGGACGCCAGCCTCCGCGAGGCTCATGCCGGCGTCGGTCAACATCGGGACGAAGTGCGCGACCAGAGTGAGGATTCCGAACGCGGCGAAGTAGAAGATTGCCGCGATAAGCCAAAATGTGCGGTCCTTCACCAGCGGAGTTTCGGCTTTGAGTCCTGCGGTGGCCGGCGACGCCGGTCTGGGGCGTGCGAAAGCGTGTCGGACGTTGCCGCCAGTCATCCAAAGAGCCGCCATGACGACCGCTCCCAGAAAGACACCGGCGCCGAGCATCAGATACCCGTTTCGCCAGCCATGCTGCGCGACATATGGTGCTAGCAAGACGGAGATAATCGCTGTGCCTAGTCCGACCCCAGACAGGGCGATCCCCAAGGCGACACCGCGGCTCAGATGGAAGTTGGCGACCAGGAGTTTGGTGAGAGGTGGCGGCGTCGAGCCGGCGCCCAGCAGGGCGAGCAGCACGACGAGCCCAAAATAGGACCAAAGATCGACGGTGAACGCCCCCAAGGACGCCAACGCACCAGCGTATGCAATTGTGGAAACGATGACGACAGGCATAGAGCCGATGCGATCTACTAGTCTCCCCACCTGCGGGATTAGAACGGCAAGCACGATGTTCACCACCAAGGACGCCGTCGAGATCACGCCGCGTCCCCAGCCGAACTCATCGGCCATCGGCTTCACAAAGATGCTAAGCGAAAGCAGATAAGTCGTGCTGACGCTTACGCCTGTGCCCAGAAAGGCGATCAGAAGCACACGTCCGCCGACGAAGATCTCTCCGAACCGACTCTTCGATTCGCGGCCGGAATCCCTCTGTTCAGACATCTGTCCATCCCCTTTTTGTTTGCGCGCGAGCTGCAGGTAGTCGGCCGCGGCGCCCCGTCCTGCACTATCGCCGGGGCTGGCATTGCGGTTCGATCCCCAGAGGGTCGAAGGGCGGCTCGGACGCACCACCGATGCTGAGCGCCCATCGCCCCTTCTGATCGAGGAATGAATTTCCGCTCAAATGGCGTCCGAAGATCGCCACCAGGCCGAGTTCTCTCGATCGGCCGATATGTTCTGCTGTGCCACGACGTCGAGTCGTAAAGTGACCGCGACGAGCATGAGCGCGAGCGATAGTTTGGGCGCCAAGCCGTCGGTTTTGCGCGATCGGCGCGGTCACGTTCCAAATCGAATATGGCTAGTGAGATCGCGCAGGACGGCGAGCACGCTTGCGGCGGCGAGACGGCTGGTGCGCGGGTTGCCGGGCTCGGGCCTACCGCGGACTATCACGCTCATTTCGCCGAAATCGCCGTCGATGCGGATTTCGTGGACATTGCGGTCGAGAACGGGGTCCGCCCAAATTTCGACCGCTACGCGTTCCGGACCTGGTCCTGCAAGCGCCAGAGTGGCAGCTACATTGGCGTTGGCCGGAAAGGCCTGCGACGCCTCGCGCGCGGTGCCAGAAAACACCAGCAACCTTCCATCGAGATTCGCGAGATCGATGCCGTGGTCAGTGACCCAAGGCGCCGAAGCCAACGCCGCAGCTGGCTTGATCGTCACCAACCGGCAGGCGTTGATCGCGCCGCTGGCGGCCGCCTTCACAACGTCGAGGCCTCCGATGGCGCCGCTGGCGAGGATCAACCGACCCTGCTGCTGCTGCGCGAGCAGCGCGGTTACGGAGTCGTAGACGTCCAGCAGGCCAGCGGCGCTCAGCACCACCAACGTGCGCGCTCGCGCGAGCGCAGGCCGCGCGATGGAAAGGAAGGCATCCGCCGGCGCCGCCTCCACCACGACGTCGCTGCATTCGGCCAACTCGCCGATCTCCATGGCGAGGTGGTGCGACTCACCCAACCGGTCGAGGGTCTCCATCGCGACGGGTACGGTCTCGCCTACCACGCCGGCGACCTTGAACTGCGGCATGGTCTGGAGAGCCTTGAGCACACTGCCGCCGACTGCGCCTATGCCGGCGATGCCGACCCGGAGAGGGTGTGCTCCGCTCATGTCCGCCAGGGCGCCAACGCGCAGATCATCTCGATCTCAACCGAGGCGTCGCGCGGCAGTTCGGCGACGCCGACTGCCGAGCGCGCGTGCGCACCGCGCTCGGGCCCGAGTTGTTCGACGATCACCTGCGAGGCGGCGTTGACGATCTCGGTTTGCATGTTGAAGCCCGACGCCGAGGCGACATAGCCGGTCACCTTCAAGACGCGTTCGATGGCGTCCAGCGTGCCGAGCTTCTTCTCCAGGCTGGACAGGCAAGCCAACGCCGACGCCCTCGCCGCCTCTTGCGCGTTCGCGAAGGTACAACTGCCTCCGACTTTGCCCGGATGGAGGATATCTTCGCCATTGCGCGGCAGGTGGCCGCTGACGTAGGCGAGGCCGCCGTGCACGACGACGAGATCGTAATGTCCGCGCGGCGCGCTGGGGGGTGGAAGAGCGGAAGCGCGTCGCGTCATGTCTCGGCCAGCCTCATCATGGTTTGCAAGAGCGCCTCAGCTCCGATTTCGAGATGCGCGGGCGCGGTAAATTCGCCCGGGTTGTGACTGACGCCGCCGACGCTGGGGACGAAAATCATCGCGGCCGGGCAGATGCTGGCGAGCATCTGTGCATCGTGTCCGGCTCCGGAGGTCATGGGCTTCGCCGGATGGCCGAGCGACCGCGCCACATCCTCGATGACGGCGACGATCTTCGGGTCGAAGACTACCGGAAGCGTTCGCACCAGGCGGCGGCTTTCGTATGTCACGCCCTCCTCCGCCGCGATGCGCATCAGGAACGTGCCGAGGTTCGTTTCAGCGAGTTTCAAGCGTTTGTCGTCCGTGTTGCGCAGGTCGACCGTCATCACAGCCTTGCGCGGGATGACGTTGGTGAGTCCCGGCTGCAGGCGGATCGATCCCACTGTGCCGACTTGCCCTGCGATCGATTGCGCCAGCTCGCGGACGTAGACGGTGAGGCGCGCGGCGCTGTAGCCGGCGTCCTTTCGCAAGCTCATCGGCGTGGTGCCTGCGTGGTTGGAGACGCCGGAGAAGCTGATCTCCTGCCAGGAGATGGCCTGCAGGTCTGTCACCGCGCCGAGCACGAGGTTCTCGCGCTCCAGCACCGGACCCTGCTCGATGTGCAGCTCGACATAGGCGTGCGGGCGCGGAAAACCGCAAGGCGCTTCGCCCGCGAAACCAGTGCGCGCGAGTTCGTCGCCGAGGCGGACGCCGGACTGGTCGCGCGCAGCCAGCGCATCCTCGAGCGGCAGCAGGCCGGCATAGACCATTGAGCCCATCATGTCCGGTTCGAAGCGGACGCCCTCCTCGTTCGTGAACACGCCAACCGCGAAAGGCCGCGCCAGCCTGACACCGCTCGATGCGACCGCGTGCGCCGCCTCGATGCCCGCTAGCACGCCATAATTGCCGTCGAAGCGCCCGCCGGTCGCGACTGTGTCGATGTGCGAGCCGGTCATCACCGGCGTGGCGTCGCCCGGCTGCACGCCGATCATGTTGCCGATGCGGTCGATGCGGACGGCGAGCCCCGCTTCCTCCATCCACGACTTCACCAGACGGCGACCTTCAGCGTCCTCGTCGGTGAGCGCGAGACGGCAGCAGGAGCCGTCGTCCTTCCGGCCGATGGCGGCGAGGCGCTCGATGCGTTCGTGCAGGCGGACGGTGTCGATGCAAGGGCTCATGCGCCCGCTCCCACTTGCTCGGGCCGGCGTCCGACGATTCGCGTGTAGATGTCGGGATCGGTCGCTCCCTCGGTGCCGATGAGAAGCACACGGCTTGCGCTGTTCAGGCCCGCGCCCGTGCGCGCTAAGGCGAGCAATCCGGCGAGACCTGCTGCGCCGGACTCGCCGGCGACGATTGACCCGCCAAGTTCGCCGCTGGCTAACAGACGCATGGCGTCGGCCGCCTGCGCGTCGGCGATCACCATGTAGTAGTGTGCGCCCGCGACGAGGATGGGCCAGGCGGTGCGGGAGACTTCACCACAGGAGAGGCCGGCCATGATCGTCTCGAGATCGCCCGAGGCGCGGCGCGGCTCTCCGGCGTGGATCGACTGGAACAGGCAGTCCGCCCTTTCCGGCTCGACGATCACTGATACCGGCGCCTCGTCACCCAGACGCTCCCAGAAATATGCGGTTAGCGCGCCCGCAAGCCCGCCGACGCCGCCCTGCAGGAAGACGTGCGTCGGCGCCTTCTCGCCAGCAGCCTCGAGTTGGTCGAGCGTCTCGATGGCGATCACAGCGTAGCCCTGCATTACCTGCATCGACACCGGATCGTCGGGATCATTGCTGGTGTCAGCCACGAGGCGAGAGGTCGGAGCTGTCGCAGCCGCGGCCGCCTCGACCACGGACTTGTCGTAGTCGCCGTCCGTGCGCACCACATTTGCACCGCGGCTTTCTATGGCTGCGACGCGGGAGGGGCTAACGCCGGAATGCAGGAAGACGATGCACTTGCAGCCGAGCATCCGTGATGCCTCGGCGACCGCCAGTCCGTGATTCCCGTCGCTGGCGCACATCATCGTCAGCATGGCGGCGTGTCGGCGGTGAGCGCCCTCGAACAGTTCGGACAACTTCACGTCGCGGCCCAGCTTCGCGCTCAGTTCACGCTGCAGCAGGCGGCAGACGGCGTAGCCGCCGCCCAGCGTCTTGAAGCTCTTGGCGCCGAAGCGCCGCGACTCGTCCTTGTAGTGTACGGAGGCGACGCCGACGCGGCGCGCCGCTCCCGGAAGCGACAGCAAGGGCGTCGGCTGGTAGCGCGGGCAAGCGCGAACGGCCTCCAGCGCTTCGCCGGCGGCGCGCAGCGACTGGATCCGCTGGAACTGATAGGAGCCACGGCTGAAGGCGGCGCTGTTGCGGAATATCCGGCTGGCGGTCATGCGCGATGCTAGCGGGCGGGCTGGAAAGAGGGGTTCAAAAACAGCCCGCTTATTGGTCGCCGATTTCAGAGCGAGACCGTTCGCTTTCCAGAAAATACAATCACCGCTACGCGCTTGTCTTGCTTTGGCGCGCGAGCCAAGATGTGTGCGATGGCCTTTTCTGGAACAGGATTCGCGGACCAGCCCGCTACACGCAGCGAACTCACGGACACGCTGCTTCGTTCTCCCGCGGCACGACGCGCGGACCTAAGCGATATTTCTCCGACCGACACGGAATTCGCCATACTTGCGGCAATGATGTTCGCCGGCGTCAACGCCGGGGCAGACGAGACTTGCCGCCAGGTCGAGCGCGAGCTTCGGGCGATCACGCTATCCATTGTCGGCTTGCCTTCCGATACACGCTGCCTTTTTACCTCATCGGGATCGGAGAGCATCCTGCTGGCGCTGCATGCAGCGAGAGAGGTCGCTAGCATTCCCGGTGGCCAACGCGCCGCTATCGTCGCGCCGGATACGATCCACCCTGCGGTCGCCAAGGCGGCGCGAATCATTGGCGCGGATCTCATTCTTGCCGATGTCGGCGCCAACGGCCGCGCCACCGCCGAGCCGTTCCGTGGCGCCATTCGCCCCGGTGTCTTCGCGGCCGCCGCTTCTGCGCCAGCCTGGGCCGCGGGAGGGTGGGACGATCTTTCCGGCATCGCAGTCTTTTGCGCGGAACACGGCCTCCACATGCATGCTGATGCCTGCATCGGCGGCCTGCTTGCACCCTTCCTGCCCGCTTCGCCCATCAGCGTGCCGCCGCCCGCCGCCTCAATCTCGCTCGACTGGCACAAGTTCGGTTATGCGCCGATGCACTTGTCCGCGCTCTGCATCCCCGACCCTCGCGCTTCAGCCATCCGCTTCCCTGCAGGGGCCAACCCGCCGGCGGCTGGCGACACGCTGGCCGGCGACCGCCCCTTTGCGCCCATTGCCGCCGCCTGGGCGACGGCGCGCCTGCTTGGTCGCTCCGGCTATCGCCGCTTCGGGCAGCTGATGGAGGCTCGCCGCGACGAACTCCTGGCGCGCGCGAACGCTTCGGGCTTCCAAGCGGTCGCTGCGCCGTCGTCCCCGATCATTCGCTTGTTAGCCGGAAACGGAGTCATAGAAGCGGCGGATGCGAGGCTTGAGCGCATTCGCGCCAAGCGGCAGCGCCTCAGCTCGTCGCTGCGGCTGAGAATCGATCCGCTAATGGACGAGCGGACTTTCGCCGCGCTTCTCGACTGCATCGGGCCGCCATGACGACGCTGACACGTTCCGACTATTGCACCCTCGGTGCCGCGGCGCTGGCTGCGTTGATCCGCTCGGGCGAGGTCAGACCGGCCGACGTGTTCGACGCCGCCGCAGGCGTGCTCACCGAGCGCAATCCGGCGATCAACGCGGTTATCGCGACTTATGATTGCGAAATGAGGACCGAAGGCCCCCTCGCCGGCGTACCTTTGCTACTGAAGGACCTGGGAGCGCCCTGCGCCGGCACTCGAACGACCTTTGGCAGCGCGCTGTTCGCCGACGCGCCCTTGTGGAGCCATGACTGCGTCGCCGTCCAGCGGCTTAGGCAAGCGGGCGCCGCGATCATCGGCCGAAGCAATAGCGGCGAGTTCGGCATCACGCTCACGACCGAGCCGGCGCACTATGGCGCGACTCACAATCCGTGGCGGCGATCCCATTCTGCCGGCGGATCGAGCGGCGGTTCGGCGGCGGCGGTGGCCGCGCACATCGTCCCGCTGGCGCACGGCACGGACGGATGCGGCTCATTGCGCGTGCCCGCCTCGCACTGCGGCCTCTTTTCCATGAAGCCCAGTCGCGCACTCGTCCCCTTTGCGCCCGACATGGGCGAGAGCTGGGCCGGAATGAGTTCGATGGGCGCGCTCGCGCGCACCGTCGAGGATTTTGCGATCTTCCTCGACGTCACGGCAGGCCCCTCGCCTGGCGATCCCTATTTCGCCGCACCGCTTGCAGGTGGCCTGGCCGCCGGCTTTCGCGAACCGCCCGGCCGCCTGCGCGTCGGCGTCGTCTTCGAGGCGCCGAGCGGCTTCGCGGTGCATGGCGAATGTTTGAAGGCAGTCGATGAAGCTGCGTCAGTGATGCGCTCGATGGGGCATGAGGTCGAACCAGCCCGGCTGCCGTTCGACTATGGCGAGGCCATCGGTCATCTCACGCGCATCTGGGCGGCGCAGCTCTGGGCGCTAACCGAGCGCCGATATCGCGCGCTCGGCCTCGAACCTGATGGAAGCGGCATGGAGCCGCTCGCCTGGCTGCTGGCCCGGAGTGCCATGCGGGACACCGCCGCCGATTACTGGGCCGCCGTTCAGTTCCTCCACCAGACTTGCCGGACCTTTGTCGAGAAGCTGTCCCGGTTCGATGTGCTGTTGTCGCCCGTGGCGGCGAATCCGCCGGAGCCGCATGGATGGGCGGCGGCCTACCCGGGCGACTTTGCAGCATATGCTTGGGAGATGTTCCGGCGATTTCCGTTCACCGTGCCGTTCAACGTCACCGGACGGCCGGCCATGTCGGTTCCGCTGCACGTGACGGCGGACGGGTTGCCCGTCGGCGTGCAGATCGCGGGACGGATGGGCGATGATCTCATGCTGCTGCGCCTCGCTTTCCAGTTCGAGAGGAATGGCGCGTTTCGGCGGCCGAGCTAGCGGCGCGCCAGTTGCTCGATTACGGCGTAGGCGGCGCGCAGGCCGTGCGCATCGCCGCCTTCAGGCCGGCCCGGCTGGTGTTTCGGGTTCCAGGCGTAGATGTCGAGGTGCGCCCACGGAGCACTGACGAAGCGGTCGAGGAACAGCGCGGCGTGGATAGAGCCCGCCATCGGGCCGGGCGCGACGCTCGCCAGGTCGGCGACGGCGCCGTTGAGGTTCGTCGCGTAACGGCGCCACAATGGCATGCGCCACATGGGATCATTGGTTGCGGCGGAGGCGGCGAGGAAGCTCGACGCCACCGTCTCGTCATTGCTGAAGAGCGCCGGCACCTCCGGACCGAGCGCAATGCGCGCGGCGCTTGTCAGCGTGGCGAAATCGATGACGAGATCGGGATCATCCTCGCAAGCGGCCGCCAGCGCATCGGCAAGGATCAGACGACCTTCGGCGTCAGTGTTGCCGATCTCGACGGTGAGGCCCCGGCGCGAGCGGATCACATCGAGCGGGCGCATGGCCGAACCCGAGACAGCGTTCTCGACGGCGGGGATGAGCACGCGCAGATCGACACGGAGCTTGGCGTCCATGATCATCTGCGCGAGGCCGAGCACGTGAGCGGCGCCGGCCATGTCCTTTTTCATCAGCAGCATGGGATCGGCGGCCTTGAGGTTCAGCCCGCCGGAGTCGAAGCAGACGCCCTTGCCGACCAGGCGCACTTTTGGTGCGCCGTGCTCGCCCCAGCGTATGTCGATCAGGCACGGAGGGCGCGAAGAGGCGCGGCCCACAGCATGGACCAGCGGGAAGTTCTTCCCCAAGAGATCGTCGCCGCAGCAGATTTCGATCCGCGCGTTGCCGTGCTTTGCTACCGTTGAGGCGGCGTCGGCCAGCTCTGCCGGTCCCATGTCGTTGGCGGGGGTGTTGATGAGGTTTCGCACCAGCGTGCGTGCTTCGGCTTCTCGTTTGACGTTCTGGCGGTCGACGCCCTCGGGCCAGCAGAGGCGCGGGCCCGAAGCTGCGTCGGCGGTCTTGTAGCGGCCGAAGCGGTAGCGGCCGGCGGACCATGCGAGAGCGGCTTCGGTCAGGTCGATGGCTGAGCCGGTCGCCGTAAGACGATAGTCGGCTTGCGGCAATAGGCGCGGCGCATCGCCGAGCGCCCAGCGGTCGTCCGGGCATATGCCGAAGAGAACGCATTCGCCGCCCTTGTGACGCATGTGATGGACTTGCCCCGGCCGCGCGTGAAAGCCGGTCCAGAGATCAGGGTTCTCGATGCGCCAGCGCTGAAGATCCACCGTTGCCAGCGGGATGAGTTCGATGGCGCCCGGGTGCGTTTCGCAGAAGGCCTGATCCACAGCGCTCACCAGCCCGAGATGCGTGGCCAGACCTTGTCGACCGAGCCATTGGCGTCGATGACGTGGTAGGCGCTGTGTTGCGCCGCTGTCGCGCAAGCATGGTTCGGCAGGATGCGTACCTGCGCCCCGATGGGAAGATCGGGTAATCTCGCTCCGGATTTCGGGCGGAGCGTCAGCACGCCGTGCTCCTGATTGGCTTGCGAGACGATGAGGTCGGGGAACGGCCGGCCCGCAGCGTCGCAGACGAGGCCGTAGCCGTGATCGACGTCTTGACTCGCCGTGCCGCGGTCGCGCGACAGGGCCATCCAGCCAGCGTCGACAAAGACGCGACCGCTATCGCGATTCAGACCGATGACGGTGGCCAGCACGCTGAGCGCGATGTCGTCGATGGCGCAGACGCCAACGCCCGCCATGACCAGGTCGAAAAACACGAAGACACCCGCGCGCACTTCAGTGACGCCCTCGAGGCTACGCGCGAAGTGCGCCGTCGGTGTCGAGCCGACGCTGACGACCGGGCAGGCGTGGCCGGCGGCGCGCAGGCGCTTGGCCGCCGTCACCACCGCGAGGCGTTCCTCTTCGGCAGCACGCTCGAGCGCCGCCTTGCCGACTAGGTCGTATGACCCGCCAGCGTGCGTCAACACGCCCTCCAGGCGTGCACCCTGCCCGTCCAGGATCGCAGCGATCTCGAACAGCAGGGGGTCGTCCGGCCTCACTCCAGCACGGTGCCCGTCGGAATCTATTTCGACGAGGACCGGCAGAGGCATGCCTGCCTCGCGGCTCGCCTTCGCCACCTCTCGAGCCTGCTCGATGCTGTCGAGGATGATCGAGAGTTCGACGCCGCGCCGACGCAGCGCCAGCACCCGCTGGAGTTTTCCGGGCGCAATGCCGACGGCATAGAGAATGTCGGCGACGCCGACGCCGGCGAAGGCTTCGGCTTCCGCCAACGTCGACACCGTCGCAGGACCGGCGGGCGACCGCATCATGCGGCTCGCGACCTCGATCGATTTTGCGGTCTTGAGATGCGGCCGGAAGCCGACTTCGAACTGGCGCAGATGGCCGTCTAGCCGGGCCAGGTTGCGGTTCATCTTGGTTTCGTCGAGCAGCAAGCACGGCGTCTGCAACTCGCGGAGCGCTGCCGGTGCTTTCAAATTTCTGTGTTCCAGAGCGATCATTGCGCTGAACCCTTATTGCGCGCGACGGCGTCCATCGCGGGATCACCGCCGGAAAGGTAGGCGCTGAAAGTGCTGGAGACCGGCAGCTCGATCGACAGGTCGCCAGCCGCGACGCCTTGGAAATAGTTGATGAAGTGGCAGCGCGAGATGTCGGCGAGACCGCACCCTTTGCTCCAGTCGTGATAGGCAGTCGAATAGCGCACCATAAGCTTTGAGTTTGGCAGCGTAAGACGGCCGCCCTCAGCCCAGAACTGCGCGTCGTCGCCCATCTCGGTTCCAACGAGCATGGCGCGGCCATCGCCGAAATATTTGAGACGCGCGGCGAGGACAAGGCCGGCGGAGAACGTGTCGGGGCCGACGAGAATGAAGAGTCGGCCGCCTTCGGCGAGGGCCTTCGGCAGCTCCCTGGTGAAGGTCGAGGCGGTTTCGTATGAGCCGCCGGTGTTGGCGCGGAGATCGACGATGATGGTCTGCGGGCGTTTCGCACGAGCCTGCGCCAGGGCGTCGTCAAGAAAGTCTCCGAGCTTCTGCTTGCCTTCGTCGTCGCGCGTACGGCGCACCGCAACATAGAATGTGTCCGGCGTCGGGAAGGCGTGGAAGTAGAGCGAGCCGCTCTGTTGCAGGTAGAGCGGCGGCTTCACGCCGGCCAGCACGTGCCGCCAGTCTTCCGCGGGAAGCCTTTCCGGCAGAAGATCGAGCGCCGGCGAACGCGGCGCGTCGTCCGACGCCGCCGAGGCAGTGTCGGCGGCGACATTGCGTTCGGCGATGGAGCCATCGGCGAGTTCGAGCGTCAGGTCGAGCGCGCTGGGATCAGGTGCAAGGCCGATAGCGTTGAGCGCTTGAGGCGAGGTCATGAAATTGATCGAGAACAAGCGAGCGCGCGTCTCGCGGCCGCCGACATAGGGGCGCAGTTCAGGCACGAGGTCTTCCGGTGCGCGGCCAGCCAGCCTGAGGATGCGTGCGCCGAGCAGGTCGGCGTGCTCCACTTTTGCGGCGACGATGAAGAGGCCATCGTCGAACCAGAGGAAGCGCAGCGGGAGCGAGTTGAGCGAGAGGCCCATCGGGGCGGCGCGCAGGTAGGTATGGCCATTGCCCGCCAGTGCGATCGCCCTCGCCACGCCCATTTCGAAGCGGGCGCCGTCGATCGAATTCGCGACGCCGATCAAACGATCGATCTCGGTGTGGAACGTCGCTGTCTCCTCAGGTGAGAAGCTGCGGTCGATCTCGGGAAGGCGGCGGAGGTAGGTGAGGTCCTGGACACGCGCCTCGGCGGCGTCGCGAGGGGCGGCGAAATCGGGCGGCGGCAGCGTGGCGTTGGCCGGCGCCAGCACGAACACCCACGTAGCGGCGCCGAGCGCTGTGGCGAGGACGACCAGCCCGAGCAGGCCGGCAACGAGGCGCTTCATGAACACTGGCATGTTATTCGATCCCGCACATCACATCAAACACGAACGGCCCCTTCGGCGGGCTCCTCGATTCCCCTGGCCGCACCGCGCAACGCCATCAGGAACAGGCATGAGACCGCCGCCACGCTGGCGATGCAGGCGAAGAACACCTGCGGCGCCATCTGCGACCACAGAGTGCCGAGGACGCCGGCAAGAAAATTGCCGCCGAAGCTGGTGAGATACCAGAAGGAGATCACGGTCGCCGTCAACGCGGCGGGCGCGACGCGACCGAACAGGCCTAGGCCGATGGGCAGGATGTAGAGTTCGCCCAGTGTCAGCAGCATGAAGAACAGCATTGGCCAGATCCAGATGGGCTTCACGTCCATCTGCGTAGAGACAAGGCTCACGATGCTGAGCAGCATATAGGCGGCGGCGACCATGCCGGCGCCCATGGCCATCTTGGTCAGCGGCTCGGGCTCGCGGCCAAGCTTCGCTTTCCCCGTCCACCAGACGATTAGAATCGGCGTCAGCACGAAGACCAGCAGCGGGTTGATCGACTGGAACCAGGTCATCGGAATGGCGGCGCCGAAAACTGATCTGTCGACACCGCTGTCGATCCAGAGCGACACGGAATTGCCGGTCTGCTCGTAGGCCGAGCGAAACAGCACGACGCTGAGCGCAACCGCTGTCAGCACCACGATCCGCCGTTTCATGTCGGTGGTTGGTTTTGCTGCGCCGCGGGTGAGCGCGCGCCGTGGCGGATCCGCCGGCAGGTGCCTCCGACCGAGGATGTAAATCGCCAAGCCAAGGCACATGCCGACACCCGCCGCCCCAAAACCCCAGTGCCAGCCGACAAGTTCGCCGAGTGTGCCGCAGACCAGCGGGGCGAGAAATGCGCCCAGATTCTTGCCCATGTAATAGACGCTGTAGGCCGACTGCCGGCGCGGATCGTTGGACGCATACAGCGCCGGAATCTGGCTCGGAAGGCTGGGCAGGAAGAAGCCGTTGCCGATCGCGACAGTGGCCAGCGCCGGCAGGAACAGGCCCTCGAACATCATCAAAAAATGCCCAACCGCCATGATCGAGCCGCCAAGGATCACCGCCCGCCTGCGACCGAGGAGTCGGTCGGCGATGGCGCCGCCGATGATGGGAGTGAGGTAGACGAAGCCGGTGTAGAGTCCGTAGGTGAGCGAGGCGGCCTGTTGCTCGAACAGGAGCTGCTTGGTCATGTAGTAGACCAGCATGGTCCGCATGCCGACGAAGGAGAACACCTCCCACATTTCGGTAAGAAACAGGATGGTCAATCCACGAGGCTGGCCGAACCATTCCCGCTCGGCGGGAGGCGCGCTCGAGTCGGTCGCGCTCATGCGTTGCGCTTCGCGAGGCCGGCGAGGCGCTTGTCGAGATCGGCGCGGGCGATCCAGGCGCCTTCGCGCACGAAGCCGTTAATGCGCCGCGAGTTGCGGATGTCGGCATTAGGATCGGCGTCGAGCAGCAGGATATTGGCGCGCTTGCCGGCTTCGAGGACGCCGGTGTCGGCAAGGCCTAGCGCGGCGGACGCCTCGACTGTCGCAGCGGCCAGCGCCTCGTTGCTCGAAATCCCGGCAGCCACCAACGACTCCAGTTCGTCATGCAGCGAGAAGCCTGGAACCAGGCCGGGGATCATCGAGTCGGTCCCGGCTAGCACAGGCACGCCCGCCACGCGAAAAGCCTTCACCAGCCGGCGGTGGAAATCGACGAACCGGTCGAACCGCTCGATCCGTTCCGGCGTCGAGTTGCGGGCGTAGGGATTACCAGCGCGCCACTCATTCCTCACCGCCGCGGGTAGATATTTCATCGCATCCAGTGAATCCAGCGAAGCGACCGAGCGCGTCTGCCGGGCGATCCACTCGAAGCAGGTCAGCGTCGCAATCAGCTTAGTACCGCTCGCGCGCGAAAGCGCGGCGAAGCGGGAAATGTCGGCGTCGGAAAGCTCGGGCGATTGTTTGGCGAACTCCTCGGCATGCGCCACCATGTCGAAGCCGGGAACCAGTGCTTTCTCGATCTGGCCACGCGCCGAGTTGGGGATGTGCCCGACGACCCGCAAGTTCTGCTTACGCGCCTCGTCGATGATCGCCGCCAGCACATTCAACTCTAGCCGGCTGTACACTTTGACGAAGCGATAGCCTTCATAGGCGATGTCGCTTACCCAGGCTCGCGCTGCTTCCGCTGTGGCCGCCACACGCGTCCCCGGCCGCACCGGCGGCGAGCCGTCGATCAGCGCTGCGTTGATGATGGCGGGCCCATCGACAAAGCCCGCCGCGGTCATCGCGCCCAGCGCCATGGTGTCGACCGTGCCGGACAGGTTGAAGACCGCCTGGATGCCGTTCGCCAGATAGGGCAGCAGCGCGTCCTGTGCCGCAGTACGCGGATCGGCCGCAACATTCCGACCTGAAGCAAGGCCGAGTTGCGGCGCATGAACATGCATGTCGATGAGCGCAGGGATGGCCCACTTCCCCTGCCCGTCGATGCGCTTCGCGTCCGAGGGTGTCGAACGCCCTGCCCGCGGGCCGGCATACTCGATCTTTCCATCGCGTACGACGATCAGGGCGTCCGGCAGCGCCGGCTTGTCCGCTTGCGCCGAGGCGAGGGTCACGCGCTCAATCGCAAGCGGACGCCGCCGCGCGTCGCCATACGCCGCACCGGCCGGGAGGACGGCCGCTGCGGCCGCCGAAGCCAGGACGTGTCTGCGCGAAAGCACCTTCAAAATGCGCCCCGCAACTCGACGCCGTAGGTCATCGGCGCGCTCGGCCGCGCCGATCCCTGCGCCAGTCCCGCCTTGGGACCAGAGAAGGCGGTGATGCGGCGCGAGTCGAACAGGTTAGAGCCGAAGGCGTAGACGCCCCAGCCATTGTCGTTCTCGATGCCGATCCGGCCGTTGGTCAAGGGTAGCGCTGGCGACATCACCGAACCGTTGTTGTTGAGCGCGATGTCGGAGCGGTATGTGTGTACGAAGCTGACCATCCCGCCCCAGTCGCCGAACAACGGCCGCTCATAGGTGAAGCCGATCGATCCGGTCGTCTGCGGCGAATAGCTGAGTTCGCGGCCGACCAGCGTCTGATCGCCACCTGGCTTGATTTTCACGAACTCGGAATGCACAAGGCCGAAATTGCCGAACAGCGACATTCCCTCGAACGGCAGCAGCACGAACTCGGCTTCGATGCCTTCGCTGAGTACATCGCCAGCATTGGTTACAAACTTGGCGAAGTTGGCGTTGGTTGTCTGCTGCTGAATGTCGGAATATTCCATCCGGAAGGCGGAGAAGTTGAAGCGGAAACGGTTGTCGAGGAATTCCGACCGAAAGCCCACCTCATACTGGTCCATAATCTCCGGTCCGAACGGGACGGTGGCTAGGAACACGCCCTGCGCATCAGGGTTCGACTGCGCATTCTGGAAACCGCCACTTTTGTAGCCGCGCGAGTAGCGGCCATAGAGCATGACATCTTCGGTCGGTCGCCAACTCAGCGAGGCGGTGCCGGTCAGCTGACCCCAAGAGTCGCTCGCACTGCTTTCCGGAACGACCAGAGGAATGCCTAGCTGGTTGCGCCTTGCTGGGGGAATTGCCAGAAGCGCGGAACTCAGCGTTTGGACATAGGTAAAATCCTTGCTGTCATTGGTGTAACGGAGCCCGATCTCACCCGTTAGCGTGGGCGTCAGATCGTACTGGCCCTGCCCGTAAATCGCATAGCTATCCGTGCCGATCTGCCCTTCTGTCAGCGCCGTGCCCGATTGGCCGGCTGGCCCGCCAAAGTTGGCGATAGCGATGGGCCCGTAGGTCAGCGGCGTGATCGCCTCGCGCTCCTCATGGAAGTAGTAGAGCCCGGCCACGCCGCGCAGCTTCTGATCTTGCGGCGTGGTCAGACGGAACTCCTGACTGAACTGCCAGTCGTCGGGAACCGTAAAGCCGCTGCGAATGACGTCCAGCGCCGTATAATCCTGGTCCTGGTCGTTGAAGGCGTCGAGGTGCTCGTAGGCCGAGATCGAGGTGTAGAGCATGCCGCTCGGTGCATCGTAATTGGCGCGCAACGATGCGCCCCACATGTTGCGCTCGCTTATGCTGGCGTTGTCCTCGCCGATGCCGTCAATGACGGATTCGCGCGTCGGGTGGCGCACCTGGCAGTTTGCGGTGCCCGGCCCCCAACAGGTCTGTGCCTCCGCAGAGCCTTCGTCGTGGAAATAATGCGCGCTTGCGAGGATCTCGACGGCATCGCTCGGCTGCCAGAGGAGTTGCGCGCGCATACCCTTGTGGTTCTCGTCGTTGATGTCACGCTTGCCGGTGACGATGTTGTAGAGATAGCCGTCGCGCTCGCGGCTGATCGCAGAGACCTTCAATGCGGCATTGGGCGAGATCGGCACGTTGCCCACGACGCGGAACTGCCGGAGATTGTAGTTGCCGGCTGTCACGTCGAACTCGAGATAGGCGTCGTCCGCCGAGGGCCTGCGCGTCACGATCGAGATGGCGCCGGCCGTTGTGTTACGACCGAACAGCGTTCCCTGCGGACCCTTCAGCACTTCGATGCGATCGACATCCAGCAGGCCACCGTTGAAGCCGATCTCGTTGGCGATATAGACATCATCGACATAGATGCCGACGCCCGGGTCGAAACCGTTCTTCGAGGCGTTCGAGGCGATGCCGCGCATAGTGATGCGGTTGGCCAGCGTGCCGCCGCCCGAGTCATCCCACAGCACGTTGGGCACAAGCGAGCCGATGTCCGAAATCGTCTCTGCCGCTCGGTTCTCAAGGTCATCGGCCGAGAGCACGTTGACCGTGACAGGCACATCCTGCACATCCTCGTCGACCTTGCGCGCCGTCACGATCACGATGTCACGGCTGGTATCGGCTTTCGGTGGCGCCTGCCCCTGCTGAGCGTAGGCCGGAGCGGCCAACGCCGCCGTGGCCGCGGAAACCAGGAGGCCCAACCTTGCTGCGAATTCAATTCTGTTCATGTCGTCGTCCCCTTTTTTGTCGCCCGTCGGCGGCCCTGGCCTTGGCTCACCGCTCAGCTTGGTCCGCCGGCGGCGCCCGTCCCGTCATCCGCAGCTGGCTTGAACGTTGACGCGCGACATTACGAATGCAATTAATGAATTGGGTATGCTACGTTAAGCTGGGTCTTAATGCTGTCGCTCGACGACATCCGTTTTTTCACTGTAGTCGCCGGCTCGAAGAGCCTCGCCGAGGCCGCTCGCGCGCTTGATGTCAGCCCGCCCGCCGTTACACAGCGCCTGCAGTTGCTCGAAGGGCGCCTGAAGGTTCAACTCGTGCATCGCTCACCACGCCGGCTAGTCCTGTCCGATGAGGGCGAACTGCTGATGTCGCGTGGCCTCTCGGTGCTTGCCGATGTGGACCGCATCGCCGATGCGGTGGCCACACGGCGCAATACGGTTACCGGCCATTTACGGATCGTCGCTCCGCTCGGCTTCGGCCGGCGCTACGTCGCGCCCATCTTGGCGCAGTTCCGCAGCGATCATCCCGAGGCGACCGTCTCGCTGACGCTATCGGACACGCCGCACCAGTTGTCCGTCGAGAGCTGGGACGTGCTGATCCACATTGGTGAGCTACGCGATTCTTCAATGATCATGTTCCGCCTCGCCGCTAACGACAGGATCGCGTGCGCTTCGCCGGGATACCTGAAACGCAAGGGCCACCCGAAGTCGCCCGAGCAGTTGCGCGAGCACGACTGCATCGCGCTCCGCGAGAACGAGGAGGACGTGACGCTCTGGCGCTTCAGCCGCGGTCGCGGTCGCGGTCGCGGCGCCGACGCGACAGTCCGCATCCACCCGGTTATGGCAAGCAATGACGGCGACGTCGTGCGCAGTTGGGCGCTAGCTGGCCACGGCGTCATCGTGCGCTCGGAATGGGACACCTACAGCGATATTCGCGCCGGCCGATTGGTCCAGGTCCTGCCCGGGTGGCGCGCACCGCCCGCCGACGTCATCGCTCTTCTGGGAGAGCGTAGCCATCGCGCCGCGCGCACAAGTCGCTTCCTCGAGCTGCTGAAACAGTCGCTGACGCCTGTCCCTTGGCGCATACGCGCCTAGCGGATGCCGAGCGCCGGCATGCCCTTTCGCCCGCCGGCGGCGACATAGGCGCGTGCACACTCGCTGAGCACAACCTGGCGGCGCGCCACCTGATCCGGCCCCAGCACGAAGGGGTGAGGCCCGCCTGTTGCACGGGCGGCCAGCGCTTTCATCTTAGGCAGCGACTCGTCGTTGTTCGGATGGTTGGAGATCACCACGTCCGCCCCCGCCTTCGCGACCGCGGGCGCAAACCGCTCCGCCGAAATGGCGAATGCGCGCATCGCTGCGACCGACTCGTGCGGGAAGCCGCCGCCCCAGAAGGCGACCGTGTGCCGCGCCCCCTTGTCGAAGACGCTGAACAGGAAAGACAGCGTGCCCGGCGTATGGCCCGGCGTCGCCATGATCGTTACCGAGGCATCGCCGAGCGTGAGCGTCATGTCGCCGGCATAGAGGTCCGGCTTCGGCAGCGGCTCGCGAAAACCCTTGACCTCCGGATCGGGCGTCATCGCCCAGTCGGCCGCGCCCATGACGACTCGCGCGCCAAAACGTTCCTGCAGCAGCTTCGAGCCGCCATAATGATCGTCGTGCCCATGGCTCACAAGGACATACTTGATGTCCTTTGGATCGAGCCCCACCGCCGGGAGGCCTTGCACGACCCGGTCCTCAACCAGTTCACCGAGTGTGGCGTCGAACAGGATGATCCCTTGCGATGTCGTCAATGCCCAGACCGACATGCTCCGGTCGCCGACGAAGTAGAGATTGTCGAACACCTTCATCGGCGGCACGCGGTCGGCCGCAAGATCCTCCGGCTCGTCGGGCACGCGTGTTCCGGGCGCCCTGGTGTAAGGATCGGGCGGGCCCATGCAGAGGTCGCGGATGCGGCCCTGTTGCGCCGCTGGCACGCCTTCGATGGCCTTCGCAAGATGCCGTTCGAAAGCCTCTTTCCCGGTATCGAACACCTGCGCCGATGCTCCTGGGCATCCGGCGGCGATCACCAGCGCCATGGTCAGGGCAAACGGTCTAAGGCGCATGACGTCTCCAGTGTTCTGCCCCGCAAGAATGGACCAGCACGGCCGAAATGTAGTTTCAATTGCTGGCCGCCGCTGAAATTCTCGACAAACCTCAGAACACCGCGTCCGGGTCAACTTCGATTCGAAATTTCGTTCGGTTCATCGCGAACATCGACCGGAAATTGCGAATGTTGGGATCATCCGCCAGGACGGATCGCACGAAGGAATGATACTCCTCCATTCCCGGCACCAGCACCACGATCACGAAGTCCGACTGGCCGGAGATCATATAGCACTGCATGACCTCGGCCGCCGCCGTCATTTTCTGCTCGAAGGCGCGCTGCATCCTCTCGGTCTGGCGCTCCAGTGTCACCTCGACGAACACGAACAGCTTCTGGCCGACGCGCGCCGGATCGACGATCGAGACGTCGGCGACAATGATTTTCTCCTCCCTCAGGCGCCGCACCCGCCGCAGGCAAGTCGGCGGCGAAAGATTCGCCAGCTTCGCAAGCTCGAGATTGGTGAGCTGGTTGTCTTTCTGCAGGAGCCGCAGCAGGTTCCTGTCGATGCGGTCCAGTTCTGTCATGACATCTCCAGCGCGGCGGAATCTTCCACGCTGGAAAATTCAGGGCAAGCGGGTTCCCCATTCTGGAAAGTTCGTGTCCGCGTGAACTCGCGCGTCTTAAGCTTGGTTGCTGATTTCGACCATGTTGTGGTCCGGGTCGCGGAAATAGACCGAGCGGATCGGTCCGAGAGCGCCCTCGCGCATGTCAGGTCCAGCGGCGATGGTGACGCCTTCGCAGCGCAGGCGCTCCGCTACTTCATCAACGGGCGTGTCGGTGAGGATGCAGAAATTGCCGCTGCCGGGCGTCGTCAAGCGAGCCAACTCGGGCACCGAGCCGACTGCCTGCAAGCTGATCTTGCTGGCGCTGAAATGCAACGACCATTCCCTCCTTATATCGTCAGGTGCATTCCCGGCGAACCGCCTGTTTGATAGTTTCATCTTCTTTCTCCCCTGAAGAGGGCTCATTGATTGAGGTTGGGTTCTTTGGCGGCGTCGAAGCTGTATTGAATGTCTGGGAATCTCGTCAGCAGACGAGAAACATCCTCCGCCACTTGCTCGGGTCTTTCACCATCCATGACAACCCGTCGAATGAACGAAGAAATGAGTGCCATCTCCGACTCTCCCATCCCCTGGCGGGTGACTTCGTGGGTCGCGAGTCGTGAACCTGACGGGTTGTCGCGCTCGTCGCCTACCATCAGGCTTCGCGCCAGCAAGATTCCCGCGTCCTGACACCGTTGCTCGGCGTCAGCCGCTCGATTCCCAAGATGGACGAAGATCTGATGAGACTGCGTAAATGAGCGGACCCGGCCCAACACGCGAAACCCGTCCGCCTCCAACGATTGCGCCAGCGCCTTTGCGTTGTGGACCATCGCTTTGGCGAGCGGAGTTCCGAAGGCTCTGATTTCGTTCAGCGCCAAGGCAAGCGAGGCATATTTGTTCAGGTCGCGTGTTTGCAACAAACCGGGAAAGGTAATGTCGAGAATTCTCGACATGAATTCAGCGTCGTTGCTGAGCACCAAACCTCCAACCGGCCCTCCCATCACTTTGTGGGTGCTGACAATAAGGGCATGCGCGCCCTCCTCCAACGGCCGCTGAAAATCTCCTTTCGAGAGTAGAAGGCCCAGGTGCGCGCCATCATAAACTAGGCGGGCTCCGCAGCGATCCGCGATTCGCCTCATCTCGCTCACTGGATAAGGAAACAGTACATAGCTGCCGCCGATGACGATCATCTTGGGCTGAAGCCTGTCTACCTGCCGACGGAACTCGTCGAGATCGAATTCGAAACAGTCGCCCTGTGGAGCGATCGGTTCAATTCGGGCGCCGGTCAGCGCGATCGGTCCACGGGAATTGTAAGCATAGTTGCCGCCATTGTTGTCGCCCTGAACAAGGGCGACATCTCCGGGGCGCAAGCCGGCGAAGAAAACCGCGGCGTTTGCAAGAGAAGTAGAAGACGGGCGCCACTCAACATAGGTCGCGCCAAACAACTCCCTTGTCAGTCCGAGTATCTGAGCTTCGATGCGATCGATGTATCGGTGTTGCCGCTTGGGCGGATATATTTTGTCCCCTGGGTGCCCTTCTGAAAGCCGGGTTGCCAAATCGCTGTCCAGAATTCTTCGGCATCTCCGCGACAAGAGGCTTTCTGCAGGATTCAAATTTAGGCAATGACGACTTCGCCATTCGTCTTGTTCTTGTACCCAACGCTCGATTTCGAATATTGACGCCAACGGGTCTTGGCTGAGGACGCGTTCGGTCTCCGCGCGCACCAATGAAAGCGTCTTTTCCGAATAGACCGAGAGGCTCATCGCGAGATTTCCGTTTGGTGCGCTGGCGCGACGCGGTCGCGGCTTTGCCGATGCGAATGGCGTTTCAGATCGCCACAGTAGGTCGAGCCGTTAAGCGCCTATATCCTCGCCATAGCCGCCGCAATCAGGCGCAACTTAATGCAGGATTTCGAAAACAGCGGTTCGCTGGCCACTACGACGGCATCCTTCGCTTCTGCGCGGGAGATCTCGGCGCCTGGAATGTCTTCAAGGGCCAAGAGCGCCAGCGTCCCTTGACCGGCGGACGCGGCAGGCAAACGGGACGGACGCGCAACGGCGCCGGCGTTCGTGACGGCAGCTGCCGAAGGCGGAACCGTCCATCGACCCAAGACCTTGTGTCCGAACTGCGCTGATATCCTGTCGTTCGCAAGCCAAACGAAAGCGGCAGGAACTCGCCGAAGGCCGCCATTCAAAAATCGTTAGGCTATTGCTTGGGCTGTTCGATCAAGCGGCGAACAGCATCCGCAATCGCTTCGGGCTGATCGAGATGAATATTGTGGCCGCTCCGCTCCGCAATCATCTGCTCGCTTCGGGTCGACAGGCCGAGAAGGCGAAGCTGACCTTCGCGCCAGAAGAGGTCACGCGAGCTGAGTGGATCGGCCATCCGCCCGCGGCTCAACACGATCAGCGGAATGTCGCCGAGCACCCCAAGGCCTGCCGGTCCTCGGTCGGCTGCCTGTGTCCGGCCGAATGCGCCAAGTTCATCCTGCCCGGCGCGGATGACGTCCGGGGCGCGGATGATGACGGCCTCTGATGGGACGCCAGGCGGTATGGGCAACGCGGCGTCTACGACCGTACTCAGGCCAGCCGCGGCTGCGGACGCGAGCCTGCCCAGCTGCGCCGCGGTCTGATCATTCCCGGCAATCCCGTCCGGACTGAGACTCACGCGTTCCTCGCTGGCGTCGATCAGGATCACTCCGGCGATGTCGACGGGCCGACGCGCCGCAACCAACCGCACGACGAAGCCGCCCATTGAATGTCCAGCGAGAATGAATGGACCGCGCACACCAGCTCGTCTCAGCAGACGGTCGAGATCGTCCGCCATGGTCTCGAAGGTGCGCCCGGTCGGAACCGGATCGCTCCAGCCCAAGCCAGCGCGATCATAGGTGCAGACGCGAGTGAAGGTTGCGATCCGATCCTGCAGCGGCCAGTAGAGGACGGAGGACGCCACGGCCCCGGTTTCAAGGACGACGATTGGGCCATTCTGCCGGCCTGTGCACCGCAGGCTGAGGGAGCGCCCGCCGATGTCGACCAGCCGGCGTAGCTCCGTTTCGGCGGCGGGCCTCTGCTCCGATGGTCCCAAGGCGCAAGCAGAGGCCAAGGTGATAGCGGCTAACATCCAGCCAACATGGCGCATCATGGGATCCTTGGAGTTGACGAGACGCGGGGAGCGTCTTTTTCTGCAGGCGTTGCTAGTTGATCAAAGCGCGCCGGGTGCGGAGTTTGCGTGAAATGAGCCGGGATTTTCGTGACTTGGCGGGTGCGCCCGCTCACGCTTCGCCAGCAGGTGCCGCACCGGCGATCCTGGTTGCAACCTTGTTCGCCGCGCCCGTGTGTGCCGGGACGGCGCTGATGCTGGCGGGGCCGCCAAGCGTCATGCGCAGCCTGATCCTCATTGCCTATCTCCTTGCCGGAGTTGCCCTGTGTCGCGGCCTCTTTCACCTCACCGATCGCATGGGCTGGGACCGGCGTCGGTGGCTGCAAGGCCTGGGGGTGGCGACCGCCTGCGCGCTGATGATGGGCGTGGCCCTGTTCGCAATGCAGTCCGCGCTAACCGGCAATGCAAGGTGGGGAACGCTGCCCTGGATCCTGATACTGGCCTTTGGCGCGAGTCTTTCGGGCTGTGCATTGGCCGTTTGCCTGCGTCTGCGCGAGGGTCGAAAAGCAGCCTCGCCCATCGAGGATCGAGGTGCGGTTCGCTTCATCGAACGACTTCCGGTGCACCTGCGCGGCGCCGACCTCTGGGCCCTGCAGGCCGAGGACCACTATCTGCGCGTTCATACCAGTCAGGGAGAAGCGCTGATCCTGATGCGGCTATCGGATGCTGTTGCGGAACTCGATGGTGTCGACGGTGAGCAGGTTCGCAGATCCTGGTGGGTTGCTCGATCCGCGCTGGCGGAAGCCGTGCAAAAAGGACGGCAAGCGCTTCTCGTTCTGAAGAGCGGACATCTAGTGCCGGTCAGCAGAACGCGTACCAAGGAATTGCGCGACCGCGACTGGCTATCGCCCAGATAGCGAGAGGTCATTGACCGCTGTGGGCCAGGTCAGGACGTAGCGCCCCACCATTGCCACCGTCCTAGTCGATCCAAAGGCGGCAATCGCATTCCCGCGCCGCACCTGCTCGATTTCGCTGATAAAGGCCGGCGGGACCGTCATCAGGATCGACGAGCAGGTAGGCTCGTCACGTTCGCGGAGCTCGAGAAAGCCGTTCGCGACTAGACGAGGACTAACGTTCGTTCGCGATGGATTCTTAGACAGCGAGATCCTGCCAAGCGCCAGCAAGCGATCTGAAGAGATCCCGTCCGGCAAACCGGACGGGATCAGAGGTCAAGGCCTACGCGGCCACGGCTTCATCGCCAGCCATGGTAATCTCCAAGGCGCCCTCTTCGAGCGATGTGACCAGCAGGTCCGGCAGATAGCCGGTCCCGTCGAACACCTCGCCGACTCTGGCGGCGAGGTCGTCCTTCTTCAGCTTGGCGTGTGCCTTGAGCATGGTCTGGCGCTCGCCGTCCGGCAAATCGGCGATGCTGGGCGCGTCGGCGAGCGTTGCCAGCAGCTCGGCCTTGGGAAGGCGCGTCCAGAAGGCGGCGTCAGAAGTCCAATGCTCCCGCATGTCAAGGCGCAGCGCTGCGGCCAGCTTGTCGGCAAGAGCGTGCCTGCGGCGATCTGCGGGCGATCCTTTCTCGTGCGCGAGATCAACCGACCGGGCGACCAGGACCGCAAGGGCAAACAGCAGCGCATCGGTTGATTGCCCGAGACACCAGCCAAGCACGTCCGATTCCTCGGCCGGCAGGACCGCCTCAAGCATGCCGCGCGTCTCCTCCAGCGCGTCGAGATCATCGACAACCGCTGGATGGGCGGCGACGCTGACGCCAGCAAGATCGGACCGGAAGTGGGTCCGCACGATCATGGCCGCGACCGCCACGGCGAGGGCCTTGTCAGGATCACGCGCCAACGTCAGGCGGATCGCCCGCGTCCGCGCCAGCGAGAGATCGCGGATGACGCCTTTCGGAAGGCCGCTTTCCTCTCCAGGCGTTTTCGCCAGGTCGGACGTTGCCTCGACGGATCCGCTCTCCCCTGTCTCCGCGGTCTGACGGCGCTTTCGGATCGCGCGGATGGTCTTTTCATCGGCCTGCCGCACGACGCCGAAAGCTGAATGAACCCGGCCATCGTGATCGATCGACAGCACGACGCCGGCAAGCGGCTTGAGCTCCTTGTCCCAGTCCCTCGCCGACTGGCGCAGGGCTTCGATGGCGGCTGCGAGATCATCGCGAGTCTCCCAGCGCGGGTCGTCCTCGACGCTGTCCTGATCCAGCGCTTCATCGAGGGCATGGAGTTCGCCTTTCAACCGGTCCATCTCGGCCTGCTCCTTCGGGTCAAGCTCGCGCCATTCCGGCTGGAGCCGCGTTCCAGAAGCGCCCTCGATCCGGCCTTGCCCAAGATTGACCTCGACCCAGCCCCAGCCCAGCTCCAGATAGGCTTGCCCGTCACCGTGCAGCTTTTCCTCGGCGAGGCGGGCCATCAGCGAAGGATCCTCGACATAGACCGCGTCAACGTCGAAGAGATCGCGCACGACCGCGCCGCCGGCCAGCTCATAGCCTTCGAGCCCGACGAATTTCGCCAGGCGGTCCGAGGCGCGCATGCGGCCTTCCATCAGTCGGGCCCGGACCGAGGCAGCGTGGGTGACGGGTTTGCCGAGGCTGCGAAACACCGCCTCCTGCTGGGCGTGATCCTCGACCAAGCAGAAAGCGCGCGCCGCCTCGAGGCTTACCTGGCCGCGCTTCCAGGCCGACTTGATCTTTGGGCTGAGGCCCGCAAGCACCAGCCGCTGATCGACATGACGGATCGTAACGCCGAACCGATGGGCGATCTGGTCGTTTGTCGAGCCCTCGGCAAGTAGCGCCGCAAAGGCCTCGACCTCGTCGATCGGGTCCATCGCGACGCGGTGGACGTTCTCCACCAGCGACGCTTCGCGTCCGGCTTCGACCGCAACAACCTTGCAGGGAACCGGGAAGTCCTTTGCGATCACGCCGGCCTTGGCGAGCGATTTCAGGGCAGCCAGGCGGCGCCCGCCGGCGACGACCGCGAAGCGATCATTGTCCGCCGCGGTGACGGACAGGTTTTGCAGAAGCCCGTGCGATGCGATCGACGCGGCCAGGGCTTCGATATCGGCCTTCCGGTCAGTGCGACGAACATTGTCAGATGAGACGAGCAGCCGGTTGAGCGGAATGGATTGAACGGGTTGAGATTGAGCAGACATGGAGATCTCCGTGAGATCCCGGCGGCAGAACGCGAAGCCGGGGCCGCTTGCGCGACCCCTGGCCGACCCGCCTGCGCTCCGGCACGCGCTCAAGGGCGAAGAGCGCAGCGTCCCTTGAACGCGGGACGAAGCAGGCGAGCCCGGCAAACGCGCGAGCGGGCCCTCGCCGCAGCTGCCGGCGCCCTCAACCGCTAATCGGCACGCCGCCCACCGGCTGGCCACGCGCTCGACTTCGGCAGTTATTATCTTGATAATACACATGTTATCGTAGAGTGCGGGCAGTCTAAAGCACAATAAGCGCCGGTTTCAACGGCATAATAAGCGATTTTCTTCACGACAGAATAAGCGATCCATGTCACAGAAGGATCACTACGGAGACCGCCATGGCCGCCCTCAATGAAAAACTCGCTGCCGCTCTGGAAACGCTCAAAGAGCTGCAAGCCTCCAGCCGGCAGGCCATCCGCTCATCCGACCTGCCGCGCACAACGCGCGAAATCCTGTCGAAAAACGGCTTCCTCCAGGAAGTTATGAAAGGCTGGTACATCTCCACGCGACCTAGTGGAGGCGATGGCGAGACCACTGCGTGGTACACCGCCTTCTGGGGCTTTTGCCGCGACTATCTTGATGAGCGCTTCGGCGCGAACTGGTCGCTTACGCCCGAGCAATCACTTGTCCTGCATGCCGGCAACTTCAGCGTGCCGCGCCAATTGCTTGTGCGCGCGCGCGGCGCGCGCAACCAGCCCACGCAGCTCATTCACAACACGTCCCTCTTCGAGGGCAACCACACGCTTCCCGACCCAAGTGACTCGGACGAAGTCCAAGGTTTGCGTGTTTTCAAGGTCGAGCCTGCCTTGATCGCCGCCTCTCCCAGCTTCTTTCAACTTCATCCCACCGAAGCGCGCACTGTCCTTGCGACGCAGCGTGACGCCTCGGCGCTGCTTGAACGCCTGCTCGGGGGCGGGCACTCACACGTTGCGGGGCGCCTGGCCGGCGCCTTCAGGAATATCGGCCGCACGCGGGAGGCCGATGAAATTATTGGCGCCATGCGCGCCGCCGGTTTCGACATCCGTGAAAGAGATCCCTTCGCCGAGCAGCTCCCGAATCTTCGCTATCAGCGCGATCCTTCTCCCTATGTCCAGCGCATCCGGCTGATGTGGCAAACCATGCGCCAACACATCGTCGGGCGCTTTCCCGAATCGCCTGCGCGCATCAATGACATCGACGCCTACATGCGCCGCGTCGATGAGATCTACGTAACTGACGCCTATCACTCGCTGTCGATCGAGGGGTATCAGGTCAGCGCCGAGTTGATTGAACGGGTACGCCGCGGAACCTGGCGGCCTGATCAGAGTGAAGCCGACCTCGAGCACCAGAACGGCCTGGCCGCGCGCGGCTATTGGCAGGCGTTCCAATCGGTCAAGGAAAGCGTCCGAGAGGTCCTCGGTGGCGCTGCGCCCGGCGAAGTCGCTGAACGCGACCACAACGGCTGGCGCCGCGAGCTATTTGCGCCGAGCGTGACGGCGGGGATCCTCCGGCCCGAAAGTCTCGCTGGCTATCGGACCAACGCCGTCTACATCCGCGGCTCTCGCCATACGCCGCTAAATCCTGACGCCGTCCGCGACGCCATGCCCACCTTCTTCGAACTGCTGCGCGATGAAGCCGACCCGGCTGTACGCATCGTGCTCGGGCACTTTGTCTTCGTCCACATTCACCCCTATGGCGACGGGAACGGCCGCACCGCGCGCTTCCTGATGAATCTGATGATGGCGGCCGCCGGATATCCCTGGACAGTCATACCGGTACAGAAGCGCGCCGCGTACATGGCCGCGCTCGAAAAGGCGAGTGTCGATCAGGACATCGTCCCGTTCACAACCTTCCTTGCCGGTCTGATTGGCCAGTCGGCGCCGCAGGCGCCCTGACCCTACTCAGCGGCCCGTCCGGCGTGGCTGGTGTTTCTCTTGTTGCGCCGGGGATCGGCGCCATCCGACTGACGCGCTTCCGCTTCGCGTAGAACATCATTCACCGCCTGCACCGGGAGGAAATGCCCCCGAAGCCAGGCCGCGAGATAGGTGGTAGGTTCTGAATGAAGACCGAGTGACAGGTGCGCGGCCCAATGGGGCCATTTGAACGCCGCGCGTGGCCGGCGACGCGACGACAGCGTGCGGGCGGCCCCGCGCCTTCCATCGGGACGCCGTCACAGGCCCCAAGTTCACTCAGAGCTTTTTTGGAGCATTCGGGGGCTCCCCCGCTTTTGGCAGCGGCGCCTGACTCTGGTCTCGCCTCGCCGCATTGGGCGGCTGGGAGAATGATGATGACCAGAACGAAAGCGACGAGAACGCGGAGACATCCGGTTGCCAACAAGCCGCATGCGCTCATCACGGGGGCTGAGGCGCGCGGAGAGGCCGCTTATCTGGTTCTAGAACTTGTGTTGCGGGAACTTCCACAGGGCATGTGCAAACGCGTCATGGCGAAGAGTTATGTCGCCGCGGACGGCCTGGGCATCGCGTCGATAACGGAGGAGGTCGAATGCCTGTTTGCCAACATCGTGATCGAGACACCAACCCGGTAGATTTCAGTTCAAGTGCGAGGTAATTAAGACGTTGCGGGCCCGGCCCCCCAACCTAGGGCTCGCAACGAAGGGCGTCCCGTTCACACGGGGCGCCCTTTTGCTATCGTGCGCGACGGTGGGGATGCAATGATGCTGATGACGGCACACCTACACGGCCATGATCGGCGTGAACTGCCCGGCATACTCGGTCGCTTCATTCAGCAGGCAGTCGCCGGCCTGCACCCAGCAGTGTGCGCCGAACGGTTGAGCCTGAACGCCAAAGACCCACAGCGGATACAAGCGCCGGCGAGCGAGAAATTCGACCAGCGCCAACGCGTCATAGAGACAAAGATAGCCGCGGGGATACCAGGGTCTCAGCTTGCAAAAAATCGCGGTCTGGAGCCGCATGGCGTTCAAGTTCGCTGTCGATGAGCAGGCGGCGGCCTTGCGCGTGCGCACGCGGACCACAACGTCGCGAATATGTCGTTCCTTTAGTTCCGCCGATGCTCGCTGGCACGCGAGACCAAAGTCCAAGACATCGCTCGCATCGACGCGCACAGACCTGCCTGCCGGGCCCGGCAGGCCAAAGGCCCGTTGATCATCTGGATGGAAGACATTTTCTGAAGACCGCGGAATAGACTTGTAGGCCGCGATACTGGTCGGCCCGTCGTCGCGATCGGCGAGCAAACGCTCCTCCAAAAGCTCACACCTGTGCTGCTCAAAAGCTCGCAGCACGTCTTCCTCCGAAATGTCATCACCAACGCCAGTCCGCGTCGCAACCGGGATGGCGTTGTACTCATCGCGTTTCAGATCGAGGAAGATCCCCTGCCCCTGGGTCACGCAGAAGTAGACGTCTTCATTCAGGGACAGCCGCCCTGTCATTCTGTCCGCTTCGATGCATCGTGTGCTGCGCTCATCTGCCAAAGGTAGCGTATCGGCTGGGCGTTTTCGTCGTCATTCCGATGAAGGACGGCAGGCTTCCGTCACAGCGTTCGACTTAGTCGTCGGTGTCGGACAGTTGCCGCATCGCCAGGTGAACGTGTTTTTCCACGGCCTTGATGCTCACATCCAGGCGCCGTGCGATCTGGGCGTAGGTCAGTTTCTCAATTCGGTGCAGCAGGAAGACTTCCCGCCGCCTCGGCGGCATTGCCTCAATAGCAGACATTACGCGCCCGAGCCGCTGAGCGCCTATCAGCTTGCGTTCTGGATCGGCCGCCGGGTCCACAGCGTTCTCCCCTGCCTCATCCGACGTATATGTCTGGCGTAAAGCCTTCCGTCGGAACCGGTCGATTGTCAGGCAACGGACTACGTGCCTGAGCAGATTGTCAAGCTTCGGGATCTCCTCCCGCCGCGATCTCTCGACGATTTTGACGAAGGCGTCCTGGTAGACGTCTTCTTCATCCTGCTCGCCAGCCCGCCGGGCTACGTCACGCAGTGCAGTCCGGCGTTCGCGGAACGCCTTCTCTAAACCCGCTTCAAGTTCAGTTCCGCGACGCTTCAAAATCGTGCCTCAACCCTAGCGCCCCAAGTGTGGGTTGGTGTCCCTCGACACATGCGTCGACAGTAGATCAGCGGGTCAGACGCCGACTGAAAACCAAGCCTCGCACCCGCCATCTCAACAGCAAGCCGATTATGGCATAATGCTATAATGCCTTTACGCGGCGAGCAATGGGGACTGCGCCTCGCAAGAATCGAACAGCATCACTTCACGACCCCGCCTACGCGGTGTTCGTGAAAATGCTGGTAGAGGTTCGGGACGAGTCGGGATTGAAGCAGAAACACATCGCTGATGCGCTTGGATGGAATCAATCAGTTGTTTCGAAGATAGAGACGAAGCAGCGCCGGATTGACGTGGTCGAACTCATTCGAGTGGCGGAGATTGTCGGCTTCGACCCGGCGCTCCTAGTCCGAAGACTCCAGAAGATGATCAAGTCGCAACACCTTGGCTAAGTGATGCGCTCGACCGCCTCTGCTCCATGTCTGCATGGCGAGCCGATTATGGCATAATTCCATAACGCACTTAGCCGCGGGTATGGCCAGCCCGCCTTATAAAGCGCGTACAGCGTCACTACACGATGACGCCTATGCCAGCTTCGTTGAGAAGCTGATACAGAAGCGCGTGAAAGCCGGCTTCAGCCAACAAGCGCTCGCGGACGCTCTCGGCTGGAACCAGTCAATCATCGCCAAAATCGAGTCCGTACAACGTCGGTTGGATGTGATTGAGCTGGTCCGCATCGCAAACGTCCTCGGCATAGACGCAAGCCGACTTGTGAAGGATGCGCAGCAGAAGATGCACGGGCCCTGAGCGTCTCCCCCCTTCGAAATTCGTCAATCTCGATCTACCCGCATCAATCAGAGAGAGCGTCTCCCTTATCTGTTTTGATGACCCGGGCGCCCAGCAGGCCGGCCAGGGTTTCAATTGCACGCGCCCGATCTTCGACCTGCAGCCGAATTGTTACACGGCGGGTCAGAAGCTCCGGCTTCTCGACAACAAGCTTCTGCTCAAAGTACCGGTTGAAGTCCTCCACCACCTCACCGACGGTCGCATCTTCGTAGGTCACGATCCGCATACGCCATTCGGAAACCTGGGCAGCTGGCACTGAGATCGGAGAGAGAGCGGGCATGGCTCCGTCGAATGTCACAGGCATTTCCAGAAGCTGACCTGCAACAAGAACCGCCAGCACCGACACGTCACCTGAAGCAGCGACCTTGCAGATCTGGACTTTGCCCTCGCTGACCGCGACCTGAAGCAGACCATCTCGCTCGCGCACGTTGAATGACGTGCCAACGGCGCGAACTTCAATCGTGCCTGCTCGCACGACAAACGGCTTTGCCGCATCCGGCCGAACCGAGAAGGCCGCCTCTCCGCTCTTGATGGTGACCAGCCGCTGACTATCGGTGACTTTGTATGTCAGGCCGGAAGCCACGTTGACGGCGATGACGCTGCCATCCGGCATCGACTGCGTCTTTTGTTCGCCGGCAAACGTGGTGATCGTCGTATCGCCCGGCCGCCCAAACCAACTGGATGCCGCTACGCCACCGATCACCAGGACGAGCACCGCTGCAGCGATTGGAAGGAGCGAACGTTGAGCGACCTTCCTGGGAGCTGGCTCATTGCCCTTCAGAACAGCAAGATCGTCCCAGAGTTCGTACATCGCGTCGAGTGCGGCCTGGTTCCGCGGGTCAGCGCGCCACGCATCCAATGCTACACGCTGCTCTACCAGCATCACTCCGGCTCGCTCAGCCGCAAACCAGGCAGCGGCCTGATCCTGACGACTTGGCTTAGCCACGTCGGAGGGCATGGATATGTCTCCTCAACATCACGCGGGTTCGTGGCGCGACCAGGCTGGTGAGTCACATATGACGAAATCCCGGGACGGAAAAATCAAACCAGAGGGCTAGAAGGAAAAACATATTTCCCTCGCAACAGAGGTAGGGAAAAGCCGCCGTCGAGCGGCTAAACCAAATCCCATCGATCGTCTTCATCGGAACGAGGACGAAACCGGCCTGATTGCAACGTACTGTGATCCACTCGCTCATACGGTCTTCGCAGGTGCGGAGTCGCCGGCCTTCACGTTGATGGCTCCCTGGGATGGACCAATTCGTCGCCTTTCTCTGGGACCGGCATGTGGCCGCCCATGGCGCTCAGGTTGACCGCTGGACCGAGACGTTAGGGAAGCGGTCGGGGCGAGAGTCCTTCCTTGTCGACCGCCCAGGTCTCCGCGTCATCACCTTCCAGATGGGCGCGCGTGTGGTGCGAGCAACCGAGCTTTCAGGGTCAGAAGGCGTTGTAATCGGCTCCCTGTTCGAGCGCGGACGCGAGGGCGCGGGGCGGATCGAACAACTCGACAGGCAGGCAAGTGATGACATCGCAAACGCGAACGGCAAGGCGCTGATCTCCCGCTACTGGGGTGACTATGTTGCGCTGTGGCGCATTCCCGGCTCCGAAGCCGTTGAAGTCGTTCGAGACCCATGTGGCCCGACGCCGTGCTTCATTGCCCAGTTCCACGGCATCGACATTCTTTGCTCCCACGTCGCTGACATCGCGAACCTTGCCGGCGCCGCGTTCTCCACCGACTGGGAAGCCATCAACGCCTTCCTGATGAACGGCTACTTTGTCACCCGGCATACCGGGCTATGTGAATTGAAAGAGCTTCTACCCGGTCAGCGCCTGACCTGGCGCCCACGCACGGAGAATGCGTTCAACTGGGTATGGAACCCCACGCATCTGGCGGCCGAACCAAGCCGGCAGTCATTCGACCACGCTGCAGACGAGTTGCGACACACCGCCGGGGATTGCTTCGACGCCCTGGCAGGTCTTTCGGACAGTATCGTCGTCAGGACATCTGGCGGCCTGGATTCCTCGGTGGTCGCAAATCTCATGGCCCGGACTGGCGACGCCAAAGTCACGGGACTTCATCTTGTGGGGCGAGGCTACGAAGAGTTCGAGGTGAAGCTGGCGCGCCTCGCGGCGCGGCATGCCGGAATAGAACTGGTGGAGCTTGAGGTCGAAGGATCGACCCTGGATGTCGCTTCGATGTTCGCGGCGCCTCGAACCGCTCGCCCCACCCGCCAGATCCTGTCCGGTCGTGCTGACGCGCTGCTGACCGGAGCGTGCCGAGACCTCGGCGCCGATTGCGTCATGGCTGGACATGGAGGAGACAGCCTGTTCCTCCAGAGAAGTCTCGCAAGCGACGCCTTCGCTGACTACCTCCTGCTCAACAACTGGGGACGGGGCGCATGGCGGACGGCTTATGACTGCGCATCGCTCCTTGAACAGTCGGTATGGCGCGTCCTCAAGACCGGGATTTCACATCGTCTTGGCCGCAAAAAATGGAGCCCGCTCGCTTTCCTCGGCGATGGCCAGCCAGCGCCCTCACCCTCTGGCGGGAGCGGCGGCCACCGCCCACATGAGGCTTACTTGCGGCACGACTGGCTGGATGCTGCAACATCACTTCCACCGTGCAAGGCCGAGCAGATTCGCAGCATCGTCGCGCTGAGCAACTACCATCCGACTCTAGGGCATGGCGCGGCGTTCGATGCGGTGCACCCTTTCATTTCCCAGCCCATTGTCGAGTTCGCGCTTCGAACGCCGGCCTATCTTTTTGTGCAAGGCGGCCGCGATCGAACCTTGCAGCGCGCCGCGTTCTCCGACGTGCTTCCGGTGGAGATCACGCGAAGGGTCCACAAGGGGTTCATCAACCATCGCTTGCTGGATGACGTCACGCAGGTCGCCAAGGAGCTGCAAGGCTTTCTGCTCGAAGGATACCTGTTGTCGAGCGGCAACGTTGATCGGGCCAGAATCGAACAACTCCTCTCCGATGCCTATCCCCTGACCGATCAGGATCTCGATACGCTGCTGACCCTTGTCGCCGCCGAAGCCTGGCTCGTGTCCTGGCGCCTGGGCTGAACGTCTCGCTCCGCTTCGATCTGCAGAAATTTTCCGGATATATTCTCCTTCACCTGTTTCTGGTCGTGACAATCTCGACGTGCCGCAGTGTCGCGGCAGTTCAAGTAGCGGAGTAAGAAGATGATGAAGCTCGGTCGAGTGTCGAAAGAGACGCGTGGTCCTGCGGTCCCGAACCGCGTTGAGGATCAGATCCTGCAAACGCCGGGAAGCCTCTATCCGAAAGCCGGCTGAACCGCGTGGCGGTGGCGGCGTCGAGCCCTACACCTCTCGAATTGTGATCGGCGCCGCCACCATCCGTCAACCGTCCTCGCGGAACCTCGCACGCCCCGGTGCTTCCAGATGGCCCGACGGATGCGCCAGCCAGTCAACAATACCAGGGCCGCGCGTCAGCACCGCCTGCCGGGAATAGCAGGCATTGCCGGTCTCTGAGCTCTCGCCAGCGCGCGTTCTGATCGTTGCGATCCAACTCGGATGACTCCCGCCCAAGGAGCCAGAAGTTTATCCAGTCCACATTGCGATTGTAGACTGACAGCCTCTGACGGGGTTGGTTCTTGTAGTGATAAGCGGCGGGGAACACGTGCATTTCAACCGCGCGCCCATAATCCTGCATGGCGCTGTAAAGCTGCAACATGGTGACGTATTCAACCTCCGGCAGCTGCATGAGCAGAGGCGTGCGTATCTGCTCCACGTTCAAAGCAGGCGAGTTTCTGAGAATTCCCGCACGATCGTCGTAGGGACGTTTGAACCCCTGGCGCTGCGCGAGACTCGCGCACGTTCTCGCGGGCGAGGTCACGTAGCATGTGATGGGATCGAGCGATCCTTCGGTTGTGACGCCGGCCGTGGTGAATTTCAGCGACTGCGTGATGGCGAAAGTGACCGCCGTCGTTCCCCCGCTAAATCCGTTGAGCGCGACACGCTTGGGGTCAACCAGTCCTTGGCGATCGAGCACGCGGACCGCATCCTCAAAGAAGTCCACGGCGCTTGTGTTGACACTGTCCTGAGTGACTTCGAAATTCGCCGCCCGCCGAACCACATCATAAGTGAGGTCGACGCAGACGGCGGCGTGCCCCAGACCCGCAAGGACATGCTCCGGCACGTCCCGTCCCGACCCTCCCAGCAGAAAGCCGTCACAGCGGTAGGACGTGATCACGAGCGGAAGGCGCCGGCCAGGAGGGACGTCTTTCGGCAGGATGAGCCGTCCAACCGTCGTATTCCCGAACCTGTCGGTGAGCGTGATCGCAGTGGCGGAACCGAGCCTGTCCGGGGAAAGGTCAGGGTTTGGCTCGAACAGTGAACGGCGTTTGCCGGATTTCAGATCAATGGCGACGACGCGGGGAGGCGCGTCGGCAGAGGCTGAAATGCAGATCGCTTCTGCTCCCGCGAGCTGGCAGGTCCCGGTTGTACCGGACTCGTCCGACCCGAGAACACCCGGGCTTTCATCAAGAGTCTCGACGATGTTCGTCAGCACGTCCCAGCTGTTCAACCGAACCGTATCGAACGTCCTGGTCTGGAATATCAGGCGCCGGTCGTCGGAAGTCCAACCGACAACGGAGATGTCGTCGGCGCCGGGGCAAACGAGAGCCTCACACTGGCGACTGGGACCGTCGCGGTCTTGCCAGGCGAGCGTCTTGCCTGACGCTGACGCCGTGTCGCTCCCGGGTGGAGCCGTCGTCGCGGATACCACGCGTGCGCGCCCATGCTGGCGTGAGATCGCTCTCCCCGCATCCAGCGGATCCAGACGTTGCGATGCACCGCTTGATTCAAGCCACAACTGCGCCAGACGCTCGGCGTCCGCATCGTTTGCCGGGCCAATCGCGCCGGTACGCGGATCGATGCGCCATGATCGTAGCGGCGTGTCGCCCAGAAGTGTCGATCGACCAAAGTTTGCCGCATCGGGGAACAGACGAAGGGTCGCCATCCGGCCATTGACCGGGAATCCGTGCACAATCGGAAATCCCTTGATGATTGTCTGGTCGAGAAGGACGCCCGCATCGATCTCCAGCGCTTCCTTGCGCTTGATTTCATCGCGTGTTCCCGGCCCGACGGCATAGATGACGGCGCCGTCCGTACTGACGATGAAGGCTTCCACGTCTGATGTGTCGTCTGTGATCTGTTCCTCGCGGGCGCCGTCACGGCTCGCGCGCCAGAGTTGAACCTCCTGGTTCGCCAGGCGCCGGAAATACAGCCACTCCCCATCCGGCGACCATTGGGGCGTTTCGAGCGCCACAAAGCCGTTGACGTTCCAGCGCGGTTCGCCGCCATCTGCCACGCGTGTCGCATGTCCATCGGACAGGCGGACGATCCACCAGTCCAGAACCGTGCGATTGCCTGAGATGTCTTGATGATCGACCTGGATCGCGACGCTGGCGCCATCAAGTGAAACCGCGAGCCCGGACAGGCCTCTGGCCTCCACGAGTTCGGCGGTCGATACCGACCCGGAGATCACCTTCGGCGATGTCGTCTTCAGTTCGGCACAGGCAGGGCCAGCCAGGCCGACTGCGATCGCGATCAGCAGGCGGTAGAGCGATAATCCACGGTTCAAGGCGCACGCTGGCTCGCGCATGCTGCTTTCTTCTGCAATTTCGTAAGCTGCTTACCAGCGTTGCGTCAGACCAATGACGACGAACCGCCCAAGCGGGTTTGCGTTGGCGGGATCGAACCCCACCGGATAGACGATGTTCGACCCCGACCCAGGCAGGAGAAACGGCGGGTCTTCATCAAGCAGATTTTGAATGCTGAGACTGACAATGGGACCGGACGCCGATGCAGATCCGCCGAGGTTGAAGGATGCGTAGCCATCCAGTGTAACCCAGCTATCCACCTTCTGCTGCCCGGCCGGCGCAAGAGGGTTTGTGTAGTCGTCCGTGTAGTTGAGGCTCAGCGATCCTGAGAAGGGGCCGTTCGACAGACCAGCATTGAGACGCCCACGCCAGTCAGCAGGCTGACCCGGAACGTCGCTGACATTCAGTGTCGGCGACGTCATCGACCCGCGTTGGCGGTAGCTCAGGATGTGGGTCACGTTCGCGCCGAGCTGCAGGTCACCCAACGCAGTGTCAAAGCGGTCCTGGATCGAAACGTCGAACCCGTCCTGCTGGGAAAGGGCGATATTCTTCAGGCGTCCATCGAAGATCCAGACATCGTTCCGGCCGAACAGTGCTGCCGCGCCTGTCTGCGGGTCCGATACATCCACATCCGAGAAGTTGAACAGCAACGGGGTCGCTCGCAACGTCTCTTCGATGAAAGACTGAGACGGCGGCCGATAGATCAGGTCTGGCGCCAGGCCTGGCGACGCAAACGGATTGAGGCCTCCCGTGGGCGCAAGTCCGATCTGGTCCGTATAGTCGATGTTGTAGTACGTGGCGCTAAGGCGGAAGTCGGATGCTTCGACCGGGGCAAAGTCAAAACCCAGCGTGAATGTCTCTGCAGTCTCTGGCTTCAGGCCGGCAGCGGCATAGCCGGCCATTGTGAGAAGGATTGCGGGATTGCCTGCGACCGTATCCGGCAAGAGGTAGTGGAGGCCTGACGTCTGATCCAGCTGCGTGAGAGTCGGCGCGCGGAACGACGTGCCGTAGGTTCCTCTCAAGTTCAGCGACTCGATAGGCGACCAGAGCAGACCGATTTTGGGATCGACCGAGTCGCCGAAATCGCGACCAAGGCTGGGACTGCTCGTCTCCTGATAGTCTGTGTAGCGGGCCGCCACGTTGAGCGCCAGCCGGCGCACGAATGGCATGGCCTGCCCTGGTCCGATCAGGGGCAGATAGGCTTCACCGAATGCATAGGTTGACCGACGCCCCAGCTCGCCCGCGATCTGGGTGCTGTTCGTCGGATTGACACCTTCATACTGCTCCTCCAGGACGCCGCCTCCGAAGGAGACTTTCAGGTCGCCACCCGGCAGCGTGAACAGCACGCCGTCCACCTTCCCCATGATGTCGAGTTGCGAGTTGCGCGCGCCATAGTCCGCGGTCACGGTCGGCGGTGGAGACAGATTGAATCGTGTAACCGAAACCTGCCCATCGACGTCCACCTGGGAATACGAGGCGGCGAGATTTGTGGTCCAGTCATCGCTGAGCTCATAGTCGAGCGCCAGGGCCGTGAAGATCTGGTCCGTCTGACTTTTGTACCGGGCGAAAGTCTGGGTCGCCAGCGTCGATCCGGTCAGGTTCGAATAGCCATTCTTCACCTTGCGCCAACCGGCGCCCAGATCCACGTTGAGTGTCAGCCGGTCGCCAATATCCTGCGATACCGTTCCAAAGACATTGTGCCGCGTATCGACAGGTGTGAGATTGCCCGGGCCGGCCAGGATCGCGTAGTCGCGATCCGAGGTTTTCAAGGGCGATGCGGCATGCAGGTTGTACGCAGCGAGGCCATGGCCGCCGTCCCAATGGCCCCCGAATGTCTGGCTGGCGTCGAGCTGCCGAAGCCCGCCGTTTGTGACACCCCCGACAGACAGCCTTGACTCCGCTCCTTCGAAATCGTCGCGGAGAATGAAGTTCACGACGCCTCCGATCGCGTCGGATCCGTAGATTGCCGAGGCGCCGTCTGTCAGCACCTCCACGCGTTTGATGGCGCTCGCCGGTATCAGGGACACGTCGGCGCTTCTGCCGCCGTTGGAGAGCGCCATGCGGCGGCCGTTCAGAAGCGTCAGCGTCGAGCCAAGGCCAAGACCGCGGAGATCGATGGCGGAGACGCCGTCGAGGTTCGGTCCTGCAATCGTCGATCCCACCGCATACTGCGACGTCGCGCCTGAGTTCTGGGTAAGCTTGGCGACGAACTGCTCCGTGGTGACAGCCCCCGTGCGCGCGATATCGCCAGCGGTATATGTCTCGACGGGCGATGAGGCGGGATGAACGCCACGCAGGTTTGTTCCGGTGACGATGACCCGGTCGGTCCTCCCCTCTGACTCTGCGTCGGCCGCGCTTGCGCGTTGCTGGGGCGGCGCGTCTTTAGCGACAATCTTGACGGCGCTTCCGTTGACGAAGACGAAGGTCAGGCCGGAGCCAGCGAGGAGTTGCTCAAGCGCTTCGGATGCGCTGAGCTGGCCGTTAACTGTGGGCCCAACCTTGCCTGCAACCAGTGAAGTCGGCGCGGCTATCGACAGATCAGCCTGCCGTCCCAGGCTGAGAAGCGCCGAGGAAAGCGGCTGGCTCTCGATGCGGAAGGCGAAGGTCTGGGTCTGTGCATAGGCCGGCAAGGCACTGACAGCGGCGGCAGCAAATGGCGCCGCCGCTGCAAGTGCGCGCCGCAAAGGTCGTTGGCTACGAAAACTGTATCGAGTCCGATTGCGCTTCATCCCACCCTCAATTGTCTGACGGTGGATAGCCGCGCGAGAACGAGACACCCCTACCTTGGTTGTACGTTTTATTGACCACGAGTAGCAGGCATGTTCGCCCGGGCGCGCGATACGGGTTGACGTCTATCGGCTGCGCGTTCTGCCCTTGCGCCCGGTCCGGAATAACTGCCCGGTCTCGATCATGCGCCAGGCGGCCTGCTCCTGGCTCCCGGCGTCGAGACGTATGCTGGCCTTTTGGCGGAGCGTCCGGACTGTCGAAATCTTCACACCCAGCTGGGCCGCCACGTCGCTCGGCCGCTCCCCGATGACCGTTGCGCGATAGAGGAACTCGTGTTCCCGCGCTGTCAGTTGTTCGGGCTCCGACAGAAGCGGCCGCTGCAGCGCGAGGATCTGTTGATAGGCGTAGTTTCCGATCCTCATGAAGACACGCACGCGCTCGGTGTCTGGCTTCTCAGCCGCGATGACGGAGCAGGACGCATTCACGATCGTCGATTTCAACGCCTGGGAGACCCCCTCCCCTTCGCCAAGCATGTCGCGAAGCGCGTCAAACCAGACGCGATGATGTCTCTTCCACTCACGTCGCGTTTGTTGTGAGGGCCAGTGTACGGGTGCTTCAGACGCTTCAACGGCGTCAAAAAGGACATTCTGAGATCGGCTGGCCCGATGCGCAAACAGGTAGTCGATGGCCGGACTAGGCCAGTTATGCACGACGACCCCGAGACTCCGAAGATCCGCCAGGGGAGCGTGCGTGACGATTGCGAAGCTACGGACCCCCAAATCCCGGAACGTCGATACGAGCAGATCTCTCACTGCTCGTGGCGATCGTGCTTCATCGCAAGCTTCAACGAAAGTCCAGAATTTGCTGCGCATTCCGGAATCAGCCTGGTACGAGGGCGTCGCAGCCTCGTTGCGAAACAGAAAAACTGGCCGCTCGTTGACTTGCCGCATTTCCATTCCCCCCGGCGAAGCACGTGTCGCCGCCCCTTGTCAGGATAGATGAACAGGATTCGAATTCGCAAACACAAATTGACATTTCCGGGCCCGCTTCCATTCCTGACTTCAATGCGTGCCGAAAGCCGCATCGCTGATGCAGGATGTGCCGCCCGCAGACCGGCAGCGCCAGAGTCGCGCATAAAGACCATCCGTGTCGATCAGGTCCCCGTGTGCGCCCTGTTCCTCAACGCGACCGTCGTTCAGCACGACAATGTTGGCCGCCAGCGCGGCGACGGACAGGTCATGGGTCACGATGAGGGTCGTGCGCCCCTTGGTTGCGCGAATCAGTTCAGCCCAGACAGCCCTTTCGGTGTCGCCGTCCAACGCCGAGGTAGCTTCATCAAGTATCAGTATCTCGGCATCGCGAAGCAGCGCCCTTGCAACCGCGACGCGCTGTCTCTCACCCCCGGAGAGACTCAGGCCTCGTTCGCCTACCAATGTCTCCAGTCCCTTGGGAAGACGCACCACAAGCGGTGCGAGTCCGACGGCCAGAAGCGCCCGATGCAAGGCAATGTCGTCCGCGTCTGGTCGGGCGATGAGCAGGTTCTCGCGCAGAGTGTCGTTCGAAAGCATCACATCCTGGGTGACCACCGCCATCCGCCGACGGAGCGCATGAAGGTCAATGTGGGAGAGTGGGGTTCCGTCCAGTAGAATCTGGCCAGCGGTCGGCTCATAGTGGCGCTGAAGCAGACGCAGCACTGAGGACTTGCCCGCGCCGGACAGGCCTACGATCGCCGTAAGGCCGCCTGGTGGCGCCTCAAACGTCACGTCATTGATGACCGGTCGCCCCGCATCGTAGGCAAACGACACGTTGCAGAACCGGATTTGCACGCCTGCCTCGCGATCGCACGTCGTGCATGCGGTTGGACCTGTCGTGTTTTGAGTTTGCTCCGGGGTAACCTGCAACATGCGATTCCAGTCCTTCAGGTAGGCGAGTGACTGTGCGGCGTCACGAAAGGCAAAGCCGGTCGCTTCAAGCGGTCCAACGATCTGCAACAGATAAGCGTTGAGAAGCACGAATTCGCCGATCGTGATCTGGCCGGAGCGGACGCCGGCGGCTCCAAGCAGCAAGGCTGCACTCATCACGACGCCGAAAACCACGGACGCCAGCAGGGCGGTTTCCGCTCTTCGCACATAGCATGCTCGCCAACTCCGTTCGCCAGCCGCCAGACGCTCGCGATAGCGCGCCAGGATGCGCCCTTCGGCTGAAAAGCCCTTCACCGTTTCGGCGTGCAGGATGGCATCGGAGAAAATGCTGGCCGATGCGATCTGCGACGCCAGAGCCTGCTCTGCCGGAGCTGCCGTCCTTCGAACCCCCAGCGTGAAGACAAACCCATAGGCTGCGATCGCCGCGGCGACGACTGTCCAGATCGATGCGTCGAAAAGGCCGGCGACCACGGTCAGGATCACCACCATCTGGGCGAACACCGGAAGGATCGAAAGGCACGCCAGCGATAGCAGAAGGCGCACGCCCTGCAGTGCGTGATTCTGCGTCTGCACCAAAGCGCCTGGCGGTGCATGCAGCTGGAACCGCATGGGCAGGCAAAGCAATTCACGAAGCACTTCGACGCTTACGCGCGTTTGCAGCGCCTGATCGCCGGTCGCGTAAAGATAACCTTGAAGGCAGCCCGCCAGTCGTCCTGCGACCATGGCGCCAACATAAAGGCCGCCGAGGTACAGCGTCGTCGCTGATACCGGGAAACTCTCCAACCCCTGGTCGATCAGTTGCTTGAGCGCCAGTGGCGCCAGACCCGCCAGCCCAGACGCCGCAGTTGCAAGCACGATCGCGGCAACCACGCGGAACCGTACCGGACGGTCCGCAAGGTCTCGCAACACGGACCAGAGTCTGCGGTCAATGACAGCGGCCATCGCGCCTTGCCTGAAACATTGTGGGAGCAGACACGCGCCCGCACGTGGCGGCGGCGCGCATAAGAAGCTCATAGCGGAAAACCTATCTCAAAATCTGCAGGTCTGTGTCGCCGGAATGACGACGACTGCACGAATTTGAAGTGCCAAGCTTCTCGCCTTGGGCGATTCGTTACGCGCTCAGCCGAAGCTGCGTCCGGGATGGCGAGGCGAAACACTTTGGGGAGGAGGACGAGACTGATGGCGGATCCGTCGGCTTCAGAACGCGCCTACCAGCGCCTGAAGAGCGACATCCAGTCCGGCGCACTTTTAGCGGGCCCGCTTGATATTCGAACGCTTGGCGACCGTCTGAGAATGAGCGTCACGCCGGTACGCGAGGCGCTGGCGCGATTGAGCGCGGAACGGCTTATCGAGTTCGCCCCTCACCAGGGCTACACCGTTGCCAGCCTGTCAGCGCGGCGCCTGGAGAACCTCTACGAGCTTTCTGGTTTTCTGATCGACCTGGGAATTGAACGCGGCAACCACTCCAGACGGGCAAGAGCAGCCAAGCCTTCTTCCCGCCAGCCGCCCACCGGTTACGCCAACGCACTTGCCTGGCTTGCGGGAGAAATTGCGAGGGCCCAGCCCAATCTCGAGCTTTCAGACCAGATCGTCGCCCTCGATAGCCGGCTGTATTCAACGCGTCGATGTGAACCCCTGATATTCGAGGATGCAGTCGAACAGGCAGATGTGTTGATCCAGCTATGGGCTCAGAGGCGGTTCTCGGACTTGCGTACAAACTTCCGCGCCCATTTCGCAGCGCGGATGGATCGGGCCGAGGCAATCGCGAGACTTTTTGCGGAAGGGGCAAACGAGCGGGGATGCTAGGAAAGGACGCCGCCGTCTTTCGACGGCGGCGCCAGTAACCCTTCAGTGAGCCATCAGGGCGGGTCGCTACCTGATGGCTGGCATGAGGACGGCTGTCAGGTTGGGGTCGCGCCGTCTCCATCCCTTAGCCGCCTGAAGTCACGTTCCCCCTACCCACGCGTTAGCGCCCTTTCGCGTCATAGGGAGATTTATGGGATGCAGGATGATGGACGCCAAGGACCGTCAGCTTCTGGCCGAACTCGTAGGAGACGCGCGCCTCAGCAATGCTGAACTCGCCCGGCGCGTCGGGCTCTCCCCGAGCGCCTGCCTCGCGCGGGTTCGCCGCCTGGAGCGAAGCGGAGTTATCGTCGGATACCGCGCCATCATCGGACGCGAAGGCTCGCGCGAAAGACTGGAAGGCTGGGCCGACATCCGGTTCGTCGATCCTCCGCCCGGGCTCGTTGACCAGTTTACGCGTCTTCTTGAATCAGCGCCGGAGGTCATCGAAGCCCATCGGATCGCCGGCAACTACGACTACATCGTGCGCTTCTGCGCCGGCGACATCGGCGCGTGGAATACCTTTCGCCGAAATCTCGACTCGCTCGGGTGCGTTTCCCAATCGCGTTTCAGCATCCTCGTTGAGCCTTTGAAGTAACGTGGCTCGTTACGGGACACCGTGAGTCCCGGACACGAACGTGGTGCGAGACGACCGAACATCATGCGGCCAAAACCGAACGCCATGCGTTCAACCGACAACTTCACCGCATAACATTCGGCCCCTGATCGGCAGCAAACTTGCGGCCTCTCCTGCCAAGGGGGAGATGACGTGAGCACGCTGGCAAATCATGATGCGATGCGAGACGCGGTGAAAACCGCGACGCGATTGCGGACGACAGTGGGTCGAAAAACCTGCGTGCTGGCGATGACTGCCGCCGGCGTAACCGCTGGCTTGCTCTCGCTGGCGCCTACCCAGCCAGTGCTGGTGTGGAACTACACCGCGAGCGTTCCGGTCGGGCTCTACTGGATAGCGGACGCCCAACCATCGCGAGGGGCCATCGTAGCCATTCAGCCGCGGGCAGATCTGGCCGCCACGCTTGAGACGATCAGGCATCCCCTCAACCGCCTCCTACTCAAGCCGCTCGCCGCGACTTCCGGCGATCGTGTCTGCCGCAACGGCGAGGCGGTAACGATCAACGGGGCAATTGCTGCGAAGGCGCGCCTGCACTCAAGCGGCGGAAGCATCCTGCCTGTCTGGAGCGGATGCCACACGCTCGCTGGCGACCAGATCGTCGTCATCTCTGATCATCCAAACTCATTCGACAGTCGCTATTTCGGTCCAGTCAATCAGCGCCAAGTTGTCGGTGTCGCACATCCCCTTGTCCTGCTTCCGACCGGGGAGCCGCATTGATGGGCGCCGGACGCGTATATTGGGGGCAGATCGTGGTGGTGCTGGGCGCGATTGTGCTCGGCGCCATCGCCGCGACCCAGTGGACTGCACACGGCCTCGGATACCAGGCGGCGCTTGGTGCGCCGGACGCGACCCTGTTCGGAGAACCGGTCTACGCGCCCTGGCGCTTCTTCATCTGGTGGTATCACTTTGACGCATACGCGCGCACGACATTCGAAACAGGCGCGCTGATTTTTCTCGGGGCGACAGTCCTTGCAATCGCTGCGGGCTTTGTCTTCTCGCTCTGGCGCTCGCGCGAAGCAAAATCCTCCGACACATATGGAACAGCACGCTGGGCGCGGCCCTCCGAGGTGCGCAAGCTCGGACTGACGCATGGCGATGGCGTCGTCCTCGGGACGTGGCGGCGCCAGATCCTGCGCCATGATGGCGACGAGCATGTGCTGGTCGTTGCGCCAACCAACACTGGCAAGAGTGTTGGCATCTCCTTGCCCACAGGGCTTGTCTGGCGTCACTCCTTTATCGCGCTCGACCTCAAGGGCGAGAACTGGAAGGTCACGTCGGGCCTGCGCGCCTCTTTCGGACCGGTCTTCCGGTTCGAACCGACTTCGAACGCCACGCACCGCTATAATCCGCTGACGCAGATACGCCGTGGCGAGGCCGAAGTCCGCGACACCCAGGTCCTCGCCGACATGCTTGTCGATCCCGAGGGCGCGCTCGGCCAGCGCAATCACTGGCAATTGCGCGCGTTCGAACTGCTGGTCGCGGCGATCCTGTGGACACTCTATACTGACGAGAAGAAGACACTCGCGCGTCTTGCCGAGCTGCTGGCCGATCCGCAGCGCCCCATCCTGGCCTTGCTTGAGGAAATGCTGGAGCGTCCAATCAAGGACGGCGCGCCGCATCCTGTCGTCGCCGCCGGCGCACGCCAGCTTCTGGACATGGCGGAAGCTGAACGTTCCGGTGTTGTCTCGACCGCGCTTGGCTACCTCGCACTTTATCGCGATCCCGTGCTCGCACGCGCCACTGAAGTTTCGGACTTCGACATCAGCGATCTCATTTCGGGACCAAAGCCTGTCTCACTCTATCTTGTCGTCCCGCCCGAGGAGCTGTCGCGTCTCAAATCCTTGCTGCGCCTGGTCCTGAACCAGGTCCTCAAGCGACTGACCGAGATTGCAGCCCAGCATGGCGAAGGCGCGAAAGGACGCCGTGTGTTGCTGATGCTGGACGAGTTTCCGCAACTTGGGAAACTCGACTTCTTCGAGCATGCGCTCGCCTACATCCGCGGTTACCGGATCAAGGCATGCCTTGTCGCTCAGTCGCTCAACCAGATCGTCCAGGCCTACGGCGAACACTCGTCCATTCTCGACAACGCCCACATCCGGGTCGCCTTCGCCTGCAATGACGAGCGAACGGCCAAGCGGCTGTCCGACATGCTGGGCGTGACGACCGAGAGCCGCGCCCAGATGAACTATGCCGGATCCCGCATGGCGCCATGGCTTGGCCACACCATGGTCAGCCGCCAGGAGGTGCCGCGTCCGCTGCTTACGCCGGGCGAAGTCATGCAACTCCCGCCGAACGAAGAACTCGTCTTTGTCGGCGGATCGCCGCCGATCCGCGCCAACAAGCTGCGCTACTTCGCCGAGCCGTCCTTCGCCTCGCGTATCCGACCCGCCATCATTGTCGCGCCGCAGGCGGGCCCGGGGTCGCCGACCCCCTGGAACGGCATCGTGGCGCCGCCTCTCCCGCCTGAGCCTAAACCCACACCGCAGCCCTCGAAGGCGCGCAAGAGCCAGGTTCGTTCGCCCGACGTCAAGCAGCAGGCCTTCGCGTTCACGCCGGCAATCGCGCCTGAGACGGCCGTGGCGCCAGTCGCTGCCGACGTTCGGCCGATCATACCCGCGGACGATGATCTCGACGCGGCGCTCAGCGGGCCGTTCACCGCCATCGTCGCCCAGTTTGCTCTTGACCCTGACAACCAGGATCCGAGCTTCTGATGATCCGCGCCAAGATCACTGCCTATATTCCGCAGGACCTCGCCGACACGCTGAGGCGCGTTGCTGCCGTGCGCGACCGCAGCGTGTCGGACATTGTGGAAGAAGCGATCGCCAAGGCGTTCGCAAATTCGGGCCGCGAGGCGGAGCAGGCCGCGTTGATGGCCAAGCTCGATACGATCGCCCGCAAGCTGGGCGTTCTCGAAAAAGGACAGGAGACGCACTTCGAGCTGTCGGCGCATGCCGCACGGTTCGTGATGAGCGTGACCCCTGAAGTCGGCGAGCCCGAGAAAGTCACGTTCAACGCGCGCGGCGCCGAGCGCTTCCGCAATGTCATCGACGCCATCGTCCAGCGGCTCGCAAAGGGACGCAGCGTATGGCGTGATAATTTTGCCGGCGATCCTCTCTCTCCGCAACCGGGGCAAAGCGTGAGGGCCGCAGAATGAGCCAGTCCCCCGCTTCAGATCCCGCGCGCGGTCTCGCCATGCTGGCGACAGCGCTCGGCCCAGCCCTGATGGCCCAGCTCGCCGCGACCGACACAATCGAGGTGATCGTCAATCCGGACGGCCGCGTCTGGGTCGAGCGCGTGGGCCGTGGGCGCGAAGCGGCCGGCTTCTCCATGGAGGCCTCGGAGACGGAGCGCGCGATCCGCCTTGTCGCGACGCTCACCGGCGCGGAAGTCACCCGGACCAAGCCCATTGTGTCAGCAGAGTTGCCGCCGAATGGAGAACGGTTCGAAGGCGTGCTGCCGCCGGTGTCGCGCGCGCCGTGCTTCGCCATCCGCAAGCCTGCGAGCCGCGTGATCCACCTGGAGGATTATGTCGTGGCGGGCATTGTCACGGCGGGACAGGCGAGCGACCTCAAGCAGGCGATTATCGCCCGCGCCAACATCATTGTGGCCGGCGGCACCGGTTCAGGCAAGACGACGCTCGCCAACGCGCTTCTTGCGGAGATCGCCGCACTTAACGAGCGTGTCGTCATTCTCGAAGACACGCGCGAGCTACAGTGCGCCGCCGAGGATGTCGTCTCGCTCCGCACCCAGCCAGGGTCGGTCTCGCTTTCCCACCTCGTTCGCTCGACGCTCCGCCTGCGCCCTGACCGGATCATTGTCGGTGAAGTGCGCGGACCTGAAGCGCTCGACCTGCTCAAGGCCTGGAACACTGGCCACCCTGGCGGCATCGCCACCCTGCACGCCAACTCTGCCCGCGCTGCACTGGCGCGGTTGGAGCAGCTGGCGATGGAGGCGACGTCGAGCCCGCCGACGGCGCTGATCGCCGAAGCGGTCGACCTCGTCGTCTTCATTGAACGCGGCGGCCCGGCAGGCCGCAGGATTTCAGAGATCTACGCGCCCAAGCCTGACCGGCCTGGCGCGCGGGAGCCCGCAGCGCCTGGGTTCAAGGCGCATCGATAACTCAACGGAGCATAGATATGACGATCAATCCTCTCATTATACTGAAGGCAGCGCCTCTGGTGCTGATCGCCCTGGCCGCAACCGGCGCGGCGCATGCTGCAACCGGCGGAGCTGCTGGCGGCGCCATGCCGTGGGAAGGCCCGCTCACCGCGGTCATGGACTCGATCACCGGCCCCGTGGCGCGGATCATCGCGATCCTCATCATCGTGGCGACCGGCATGACGCTCGCCTTCGGCGATGTCGGTCAGGGTTTCAAGAAGCTGCTGCAGATCCTGTTCGGCCTCGCGATCGTGTTCGCGGCGACAAGCTTCTTCCTGCCGATGGTCGGCGGCGGCGGCGCGGTCCTGCCCTAGCTCCAGCCCAGGCAGGATCGATCGATGCGTGACCTCACATGAGAGACCCCACATGAGAGATCCAAGAGACGTTCCCGGCTACCTCGCGCCCGTGCGACAGGCCCTCACCCAACCCATCCTCATGGGCGGGGCGCCGCGTCCCTATGCAATCCTCAACGGCACGCTGGCGGCGGTCGTCGCCTTCGCTGGCGCGCCGCTGGTGGGCATAGCCGTGGGCGTCGTGGGTCACATCGTCGGGGTCTTTCTCGCGAGGAAAGACCCCGACGCCATCGACGTCCTCAAGCGCGCCATGCGCGTCCCAAATCGATTTGATTGACCGGCGCGCCTAGCCACAGGAATCCCGACAATGATCAGTTTCGCTCCTTACGCACACCAGCCGAGCCGGCTTGAGGACTTCCTACCCTGGGGTCTCCTGGTTGCGCCGGGCGTCATCCTCAACAAAGACGGTTCGTTCCAGAAGACAGCGCGGTTTCGTGGACCAGACGTCCGGTCGTCAACGCCGGAGGAACTCGTGTCCTTCGTCGCGCGCGTCAACAATGTCTTCCGCAGGCTGGGATCAGGCTGGGCCATCTACATCGAGGCCGAGCGCCGCGAAGTGACAGACTATCCCTCTGGGGCATTCGAGGATGATCTATCGCGGCTCATCGACAGCGAGCGGGCAGCCGCGTTCGAGCAGGCGTCCTCGCAGTTCGAGACCATCCACCATCTTACCCTGCAATGGACGCCAGCGCCCGATTCCAGCCGTAAGGCGTCGAACTTCTTCTTCGAACTCGACCACGGGCGGCCAGACCAGGCAAAGAAGCCATCCGCGTCAAAAGCGGAATCTGCGAAGCGTGGAAAACCCAGCAGGGCGATCGACCGTCAGGTCGCGCGGGAAGCGCTGGAGCAGTTCGAAAAGAGCTGCGGCTGGGCGTTCAGCCTGTTTCAGGCAATCGCCGCCGAATTCCATGCGCTCGATGACGACGCGACGCTGACCTATCTGAAGCGCACGGTATCGCCCCGCGCGACGCCAGTCCGCGCGCCGGCGGCATCTGCCTTTCTCGACGGCTTACTTTGCGATGCGCCACTTGTCGGCGGAGTTGCGCCGATGCTGGGCGACAAGCATCTGCGCGTGCTCACGCTGAAGGGTTTCCCACCCTTCACCAATCCCGGCGTGCTCGACGACCTCAACGCACTTGGCATGCCTTATCGCTGGATGACCCGGCACCTCTGCCTTGATCGCGGCGAGGCCGAACGGGAACTGACCAAATGGCGCCGGCTCTGGTTCTCCAAGCACAAATCCCTCTCCGCGCTGGTCAAGGAGATGCTGACGAAGGAGCAGGCGACCTTCTCCAATCCAGACGCCATCGCCAAGACCGAAGAGGTCGATGCGGCGCTGCAGGAGGTCGGATCAGAGCTGATCGGCTTCGGCTTCTTCACCTCGACCCTTGTCGTGATGGGCGCCACGCCGCAGGAGGCGGAGACACGGCTTCGCGTCGCTGAACGCATTATCTCTGCGCGCGGCTTCGCCACGATCGCCGAGACTCTCAACGCCGTCGAGGCCTGGCTGTCCAGCCTGCCCGGCCACGCCTGGGCCAATGTCCGTCATCCCATGGTCTCGACCCTGAACCTCGCGCACATCGCGCCGCTGGCGACGCCGTGGGCGGGAGATCCGTGGAACGGGCATCTCGACGCACCGCCGCTGGCGGTCACCCGGACCGACGGCTCGACGCCCTTCCGTCTTGATCTTCACGTCGGTGACGTCGGTCATACGCTGGTCATCGGGCCTACAGGCGCCGGCAAGTCGGTATTGCTCTCCTTCCTCGCGCTACAATGGCGACGCTATCCGGACGCTCAGGTCTTTGTGTTCGACAAGGGCGGATCGGCGCGGGCGGCGATCCTCGGCATCGGCGGCGACGCCATTGATCTCGGCGGCGGCGCAAATCCCGCCTTCCAGCCACTGGCGCGCATTGATGATCCCCCCGCCCGGTCGGCTGCGCTCGAATGGGTGATGGGGCTGCTCGGGCAGGAAGGCGTCGTCCAGACGCCGGAAATGCAGGAGCGGGTATGGTCGGCGCTCGGCTCCCTCGCCAGCGCGCCACGCGAACAGCGTCACGTGACCGGCCTGCGCCTGCTCGTGCAGGACGCAGAACTGCAAGCGGCGCTCCTGCCCTACACCCAGGATGGCGCCTATGGCGCGATTTTCGACGGCGCGGAGGATCGCCTCAAGCTTTCCGACGCTGTCCTCTTCGAGATGGAAGAGATCATGGCGCGGCCGAAGGCGGCGGCGCCGGCCCTGCTCCATCTCTTCGACCGGCTGGAAGAGCGGTTCGACGGACGGCCTACCCTCCTGGTGCTGGACGAGGCCTGGCTATTCCTCGACTCGCCGCTCTTTGCCGCGCGCATCCGTGAGTGGCTGAAGACGCTGCGCAAGAAGAACGTCGCCGTGGTGTTCGCCACCCAGTCCCTCGCCGATGTCGCCGACAGCGCCATTGCGCCTGCTTTGATTGAGTCCTGTCCGACGCGTATCTACCTGCCGAACGAGCGCGCCTTCGAACCGCAACAGCGGCAGGCCTATGAACGCTTCGGCCTCAACGAGACAGAGATCGAGCTCATCGCCACCGCCCAGCGCAAGCGTGACTACTACTATGCCAGTCCCAAGGGCCGGCGATTGTTCGAACTCGATCTTGGACCGGTCGCCCTCGCCTTCTGCGCCGCGTCCGATTCAACCTCGCGCGAGCTGATCAGTCGCCTTGAGACGCAGACGGGCGCCGTAGCGTTCTGGCGGCGCTTCCTCAAGGCGCGCCAACTCGCCTGGGTGCTCGAAGCGCTCGACGGTCCGGACGACCCGGACGACCAGCCTCTCCCGCGCACCCGCCGCATTCCCGAACACACAAGCTAACCCAGGAGACTCTTCCATGCCCAGATTTTCGCTCTCTTCCGTGCTGCGGATCATCCTTGCCGCGACGCTTATCGGCCCCGCGACTGCGCCCTCACACGCACAGCTTGCGGTTATCGATCCGCTGAACCTCATCCAGACCGCGCTCAACGCAGCGCGGGCGCTGGAGCAGATCAACAACCAGGTCACCCAGATCACCAACCAGGTGAGAAGCCTGGAGAACGATGCAAGGAACCTTACCCAACTCGGGGAACGATTCGCTCCAGACTTTGTGCGGCAGCTCCAGGAACTCGACCAGCTGATCGACGCGGCCGGCGGGATCGCGCTGCAGGTTCAGGAAACCCGCGACGCGCTCCAGGGTCTTTATAGCGGCCAGTACGCCGGCACGGATGTCGCCGCACGCGCCCGGTCGGCCGTGCAGCAGATCGACGCCTCCCGGGCGGCGCTCCGAACTTCGCTCCTGGTGCAGGCCAAGGTTACTGAACAGCTGCGGTCGGACCAGAGCACGCTTGAGCGCCTGTCGAACGCCAGCGCCAATGCGACCGGCGCCCTGTCGGCGACCCAGGCGACGAACGAGATCCTGGCCTTCCAGGCTGAACAGAGCATGCGCCTCCAGGCGCTGCTGGTCGCGCAAAGCCGGGCGGAAGCGGTTGAGCAGGCACGTCAGATGGAGGTGCAGGCCGCCGCACGCGCCCAGCACGCACACTTCTTCGGGACAGCGCAAACGTCCCATCCGGGCCAGAAGCCCTGGCAGTAGCCAGCGCAGGCGGATTCCAGTTCAGGGCAAGGTTAGGGGACGGACGTGAACGACTTTTCTGCGATCGACGGCTTTCTGGATGTCTTCATCCGCTACATCGATTCAGGCTTTGGCCTGATATCGGGCGACGTGACCTCGCTCGCGGTCATCCTCATCACCATCGACGTCACCCTCGCCGCGCTCTTTTGGGCGTGGGGCTCCAACACGGACATCATCCAGAGCCTGGTCAAGAAGACGCTCTACGTCGGAGCGTTCGCTTATATCTTCGGCAACTTCGCGATGCTGTCGACGATCATTCTCAACAGCTTCGCCACGCTCGGCCTCAACGCGTCCGCCGCTTCGTTCGGTCCGGCCGACCTCCTGAAGCCGGGTCTTATCGCGGCCGAGGGGCTCGCAGCGTCGCAGCCTATCTTCGATCATATCGGCTCGATCGCGCCGGGCCCAATCGAGTTCTTCGCCAACATGCCGGAGATCATCCTGCTGTCGATCGGCGGCATCATCGTGATCGGAGCGTTCTTCGTCCTTTCGATCCAGCTTTTTGTCCTCATCGTCGAGTTCAAGCTGACGACGCTGGCGGGGTTTGTGCTGGTGCCGTTCGCCTTCTGGAGGCAGACGACCTTCCTGGCTGAGCGCGTCCTCGGCAACGTCATCGCCTCTGGCATCAAGGTGCTGGTGATCGCCGTCATCATCGGCATCGGCTCGACGATGTTCTCGACCCTGAGGACGGCGCTCGACCCCAACGACATGACAATCGAGCAGGCGTTCGCCGTCGTGCTGGGGTCAATGACCCTGATGGGCCTCGCCATCTTCTGTCCGCGGATCGCCGCTGGCCTGGTTTCAGGGGCGCCCCAGCTCTCGGCAGGCGCTGCGGCCGCAACAACTCTCGGCGTCACCGCCGCCGGCGCCGCCGCCACCATGGCGGGGGCGTCGGCTGCCCGCACTGTTGGCGGCGCCGCTGCCGGGGCTGCAAACGGCGCGGCGTCCGCGACGGGCGGCCTCCGATCGGCGACCGCGCTCGGCTCGCTGCGCACCGGCCTTACCGGTCCCGCAGCAGCGCCGCTCAATGCGGCGGTCGGCCTCGGCGCCGCGGCCGTAGGCGGCGCACGCCAGGCTGCAGCCAAGGTCGCCGGCCACTTCCAGGCCCGCAGCACCTCCGGCGCCCGCGCCGTCACCGGCGCATCTGGCGCCGCCACCCTGGCGCCAAGCCCGGCAGGCGCCGCCGCCTCATCAAGCTCCGGCCAACCCGCCTGGGCGAAACGTTTCCGCCGCGCCCAGCAGATGCGCGAAGGCGTCCTGATGGCGGCGCATACCGTCGGCGCCGGCGATGGCGGCGGCGCGTCCGAAGGCCCCAACCTCAAGAGCAGGGAGTAAACCCCATGTTTGCCCGCGCACGATCTTCGCGCTTCCAGAAGACCACCGAGCCAGACACACCTTACCGGGAGGCCCAGCAGCTATGGGACCGCCGCATGGGCGCCGCCATGGATCACGCCCGCACCTGGCGCACGGCGACCTTTGGCCTGATAAGCGTCGCCGGCTTTCTTGCAGCGGCCGTCGCTTTCCTCGCCCTGCGGCCTGCCGCCGTTCCGTTCGTGATCGAAGCCAGCGAGACCGGGGAAGCGAGGCTCGTAGGCCCCGCAACGTCGGCCTACGAACCGAGCGACGCCCAGATATCCTGGCACCTCGCCCGGTTCGTCGAGATGGTGCGCGGCCTGCCGTCCGATCCCATCGTGGTCCGCCAGAACTGGCTCCGCGCCTATGACTGGGCGACACAGGGCGGCGCGCAGGTCCTCAACGCCATGGCGGCCGACGACGATCCGTTCGCCAAAGTCGGCAAGACCAATGTCGCCGTCGAAGTTCTCTCCGTCGTCCGCGCCAGCCCGACGAGTTTCAACCTGCGCTGGCGCGAGTCCACCTACATGTCGGGGACACTCACCCATGTCGAACGCTATACCGGCGTTGCGACCATCGTGATCGATCCACCCTCAACCCCCGAGCGGCTCTCCAAGAACCCGCTCGGTCTTTACGTCCACGCCTTCACCTGGTCCCGGGATCTTCAACAATGAAAACCTCCACCACCCTCACCGCCGCCATCGCGGCGTTCATCCTCGCTTCGCCCGCAATTGCGCAGCAAAGCCGTAACGATCTTGCGGCCACCAACCGCGCCGCGCTGCAAAAGCCGGGCGACGCCTCGCTCGTCGGCGCCCTGCACGAGTTCGCCTATGAGCGCGGCGCGCTCTATGCGATCCAGGCCTCGCCTCAGCGCATCACCGACATCGCGCTTGAACAGGGCGAGACCCTGCTCTCGGTCTCGGCCGGCGACACGACCCGCTGGATCGTCGGCGACGCTCGCTCCGGCGTGGGGCCAGCAACGCAGGCCCATGTGCTGGTCAAGCCGAACGCAGCAAGCCTTGCAACCAACCTCGTCATCATGACTGACCGGCGCGTCTATCACGTCGAACTCAAGAGCGTCGCAGGCCCCGCCATGGCCGCTGTCTCATGGCGCTATCCCGCCGATCTTGTCCTGCAGAACCAGCTTCCGCCCCAGGCGCTGTCGCCTTCGCCGCCGCCGTTCACCCCTGAAGCGCTCAACCTCCGCTACCGGATCAGTGGCGCAAAGCCCGACTGGCGCCCGCTGGCGGCTTTCGACGACGGCCAGCAGGTCTTCATCGAAATGCCGGAGCGCATCCATACAATGGAAGCCCCACCGCTATTCGTCATCGGCGATCAGGGCGCGGAACTCGTGAACTATCGGGTCCATGGCAATTACTACGTCGTGGACCGTCTCTTCACCAAAGCCGAACTTCGTCTCGGATCCGGCTGGGGCGCCAAGACTGTGACCATCGAGCGCCAGACGCCGATCTCCGCGACCCGCGCTGCGAACACGACAGGAGCCCGCAATGGCTGACGGTCTCCCGCCCACTCCGGCGCCGCATGAAGAGCCGGCGGGGCCTCCGCAGGGCGGCGGCCAGCCGCCCCCGCCGCTTGTCGCCATCCGCGTCAAAGGCCCGGGGGCCAAGGGGCTCAACAAGCCTGCGATACTCGCAGCTGGCGGCGGCGGTCTCGCGCTGGTCCTCGTCCTCGCGTCCGGCGGGTTCATGAACGATGGCTCAAAAAAGCCGGCCGAAACGCGACCGATGATGTCGGATCCTGCTCGCCCCGAGATGGCCAAGAGCGCCATCCGCAACCTGCCCGCCACCTATGAGGAAGCCGCCATCGCACAGGCGGCGACCCAACCAGCGAGCGCGCCGCTCCTTGGACCGCCCATGGCCGGCGACATCGCGGCATTCGCACCCGAACAGGCGCAATACAATCAACCAGACCCATCTTGGTCTGGCTCCCCCAGCGGATACGCCGACCCGCCCGGCCAGCCCGATCCCGCCGAACAGGAGGCTCAGCTCGCCGATCGCTCCTCCGTCTTCTTCGAATTGCGCCAGGCCCAGCCCGCAACACCAACAGCAGGCGCCGCAACACCCGCACCTCAAAGCCCGCTCACGGCGCTGCGCGCACCACAAGACGATCCGCAGACCGCTATCCGATCCACCACCCCGAAGAACGCCCTCCATCCCGGCGCCGTCATCCCCGCCAGCCTGATAACAGCCATCAACTCCGAAGCCCCCGGCCCGGTGATCGCCCAGGTGACACAGGCGATCTATGACAGCGCCACCGGCCGCACCCTGCTTATTCCTCAGGGCGCCAAGCTGATCGGCGACTATAAATCCTCGGCCAAGTACGGCCAGAGCCGCGTCGCCATCCTGTGGTCCCGCCTCATCATGCCAAACGGCGACGAGATCCCGCTCGATGAAGCCGCTGTCGATCCTTCAGGCGCCGCCGGGGTAAAAGGCGATGTCGACAACCATTGGGGCGAGGTGTTCGGCGCCGCAGCACTCGGCACGCTGATCAATATTGGCGTCGCCGCAACCGAGGACCAGCCCGGGATCACCTTCGGAGGCGTCGGCGTCGCCTCCAACTACGACCCGGTCCAGGACGCCCTGCGCGACGGCGTACAGCGCGGCGCAGCCATCGTTACCAACCGGGTCGTCGACCGAAGCCTCGCAATTCCTCCAACCATCAAAATTGAGGCGGGAACGAGGATTTCCGTCATTGTGACTCGCCGGATCTCGATTTTGTGAGCGGTGGCAAACCGTCCTAGCAACGTATTCGCCAGATGCGTTTGCGAGAACGCCGCCATCCTGGAACCGGCGATGAATCTGCGGGAGAATCTCATCCTCTCCGCCAGCCTCTCCAAGGACGAAAAATATCGAGTTATTTCAGAGTGGTGCGCTGCGTTCCGCCACCGATGTAGGACCACTTGTAGAGAGAATGTAGGACGGCGACAGCATCAGGCAGCGCGTTTGCGAGGTGACTTCGCGCGTGAGGCGCTAGGTTTGTTGTCGTGTCGCGCGTCGATCAGAATGATGTCCGGATCGTCCGCGAGTCTAAGCCGTGACAGGATGCGCCGAACGCGATCCTCTTCTGGCTTGGAGAAGAAGACGATGACCTTTACCGCTCGCCGCGCGTCGCTCGCCTTCTGATAAAGCTCGGCTTGAGCCTGGAGATTGGTTTCGAGCTTCCTGTTGGACGCCAACTTCATCTCGACAATGGTCTTGTCGCCTTGCCCCTTGGACACCTTGAAGTCCGCTGGCCCGCGACCGTCATTTACCTCGCTCGATACGTCCGACGGAGTGCCCGTCCAGACAAGGCGAAACATTATCTGTAGCTCCTTCTCATTGCGGACCCGAAGAGCGTCCTTATTCCAGAAAATCTTGTAGCCGCCTTTGTTCTCCATGACGTCCTTGAAGTAGGCGAGGCGGTCATGGACCTCCTGGTGGGTCGAACCCGCTGAACCATAGAAGCCCGTTTGAGCGAGCAACGACTGTAAGGATCGAATGCCTATCTCGAACAACTGCCTCGCAAACCGGACCCGCTCGGCGCTAATGCTGGTGGCCTTGCCGCCTTCGTTTTCCTTCATACGAATGAAGTAGTCGATCAGCACCGGGAACCGCTCAATCGTCTTTAACACCGCCTCGGCACGTTCCTCTTTCGTAGGTTCTCGGTTCCGCCGCCGCTTCAAAGCTTGGATGAAGTAGTTGTTCACCAGAGAGCGCACTTGCTGATCCGGAATGCTGACAGGGATCTTCTCAAACCCTGAAATCAAATCCGAGCGGTTGATCCAGTTCTCATCACGGGTGAGCAGATCGCGAGGCGTTAGGACAACGTGATCGCCATTGGCCCAGGGGAGCACGAAAGGCGTTGTCTCCCAGCTTTCCGTCTCATAGTTGAACTGAACCTTCAGGATCGAAACCTCTTTCCGCTGCTCCGACCGGAGGTGCTGGAGCGCGAAGTCCTCACTGAATTTGTAGAGGTGGCGTTTGATCAAGTTGGTGGTGAAGTCGCTAATGTTGTCGCGACCAACGCCGTCCTTTATCAGGCAGACTTTCTCGAGATGGCTGCCCTTCGTGACGCGCTCACTTCCGAAGTCGGCGAAGATCGTCTGCAAGCTGCCGTGCAACGCCCTGGCAAAATCCATTCCCAGGCCACGTCCGGCGTTTCCAACTTGCGAGAAGCCCAACCAAGACTGCCGCACCTCTCGGAAGCAGTACCACTCCTTAAGAAGCGCCTCGTCCACCGAACCAGTCGCAGCCTTGTCCCTCAGAAAAAGCAGGTACTCGATGATCGACTCGTGCAGCGCGCGATAAGCCGGCTTGCGACTATTGAAGAGCAGGAAGGGGTCGATAAAAAGCGGGAGATCATTGATCAGCGAGACATTGAACGCCCCATAGTCCTCGATGACTTTGGGCTCTACGCCGAAGAACTCACTGAAAAACGTCGCCATCGCTGTTCCTCGCCCACGTCAGTTCTTCGGACTCAAAATCCGGTTCCCCTCAAAGGAATGTCTGTTCGACCCCGACCGCCCGTACCAGTCCCTTTCATTTTCGGTGTTTCCCCAAGACGTCAAACGCCTAGCCAGCTCAATCCGAAAGCAAAACCCGATGGATTGGTCCACGCCGTGGTCCAAAAAGTTGGCCTGTAAATGGCTATTTGGCCGGTTCGGGGAGGGGTTCGGTTGCTTGCTGAGGCTGAGCCTTGGCAAGAGTTTTGACGGCCGCCTCAGCAAGGGAGCGCACTGTAGCGGACCGATCATGCTCTGCAGCCACTTGGAGGGCCTTGAGCGCTCTGGGGTCGCTAACGGCGGCCTCTTGCATCGGATCGATCAATGTTCGGCGCAACGAACCAAGACTGTCTGCATCCGGCCCGCTAAAGGTGTGCCTGAGCGCTGTCGTCCGTTCCGGAGAAGGTGGCAGGCTCGCCATTCGCTCGATGATGGTCTGACGTACTTGATTGAACGGCGGACGGCGGTTCAGCGAACGATGCGCCGCGATCAGGTATTCCAGGGGCACATCGTTAGCTGCGAAGGCTGCGTGCAGCGCCAACGTGACATCGGCAACGCGCGGCTCCTTCATACTGACTGACTTTAGGAAACGTTCGCCAGGACTATCAGTGACAATGCCTTTTCTGCGCATGATCTCGGTGGCCACCGCGTAGATTGAAGATCCCTTCGGGTTGTCGACCCTCAGCCGGGATAGCGCGATCGCGTCGTAGTGAGTGAATTGCTCAATATCCTCCAGGAACACCCATTCGCTCTTTTTCAGAACCGCCAGTTTTTCGAACTCAGCGCGCTCAACGATTGGGTCCAGCAGCGCGATGTCTTTCTCGAAAAACATTCGCTTGTGACCGGACAGGCGGACTGAGATCGAGATGGCTTGGAGAAGCGCGGCCAAGAACACGAGATCGACAATCGCACGAGCACCGAACACGACGTGACTTGCGATCGGAGACGCTACTGAAATCGCCGCGTCAGTCCTGACCTTGTAGATGTCTGCCCAGTCTACAAAGGGAACAGCTTTGGTCAGCTCAACGCCAAAGAACTGAAGCCACGTCCTCAAGTCATCGCGAGCCAGCTCGCTGAACACAAATATCGGATGCTGCGGCATAGCGAAGTGGACTTGGCGCATTGCCAACGGAACGAAAACCAGGAGTGAGAGGAGTGCAAGGAGCGCTTCGTCGCGTAGGTCTTGTTCGACCCCGACCCTAAGTTGATCCTGGGAATAGCCTGGATTGCGCAGGGTCAGCGCTCGATCGTCTTCGACCCACGACCAACGGCGGCTTATTGCGATTGCCAATGCGAACGCAAATGCAATCGGCGCTAGGCCAAACGGTGCCGGCACATACCACCCCAGCACGCCACAAGTGAGCATGTAGGTCAGCATGACGCCGTATCTGTGCCGAGTTCGCGCCTGTGTTACGCCGGCTAGTGGCGCGACTAAGTAGACGAGCCAGCTGTCCAGTACACTGAACAGCCGCGAGACAAAGACAAACCAGCCGCTCGGAACAGAGCCGGGACCGAGGAGCCGGGAGCTCGCTCGCGACCAGAATGCGGAAGCTCGCGTCGAGAGTAGCCGTGGGAGGAAGATATAAATCGTGAAAAGACCGCCGACGCCGACGATCATCGCGAGTCCGAAATCGCCAGTGATTACGAGGTTGTCGTAGTTGGACTCTGCCAACCGGGCAGCCCAGATGATTGCGACGACAATGACGAGGAAGATGGACGTGATGACGCCCGACACATGCTTCCATCGTGGCTCACCGCCAAACTTGAGCGGAAGGCACCCGTCTTCGACGGCCTGTTTAGCCTGCGCGACCATACCCGGGATCACGACGAGTATTTGTTGCAATCCGTAGCAAGCCAATACCAAAACGGCAGAGAACGTTTCTTCGAGGCGCTCATGGAGGAACAGGAACGCAAGTCCTGTCGCGGCGAAGGACAAAGCCGGCATCCACACCTGCTGCAAAGGCCTAGGCGTTAGTTCTTTCTCTGCCTGACGTTCGTCAAGCAGGTGAAGCGGGACGCCATTGTCCCCAAAAATCAAAGTCGATCCCCCAGACAGTCTCCGGGAAAGGGTACGACGTTGCTACAAGATAATAAAGCCCGTCTTCCGGCTAGGCTCTCAGGCGCACGCGCATGCGGTCGTACAGTTGCACTCCAGCACGATGAAGCACCTCGACCACGACTGCAAAACGCTGGGTATGTTCTGCGCCAGCCCAACCGCTCGCGCATCGGACGACCAAGTAGTAGGCGTCGCCGTACTGGTCGATATTTCGTTTGAACGAGATTGTCGCGCTTTGAAGGGGGCCGGTTTCTCTGAACTTTGACCCTGGCTTCAGGTCACAATCGTACTTCTTCAAGAGTTGCGGAACCGGGCCCTCCGCCTGTGAGCGTTTCCGAAAGTGCTCGAAGATAAGGTCAGGATCGCATCCTCGCAGAAGGCGGAAGTTCATCCGAGCACCTTGATAGTCGGCGCGAGTGTGACGAACCGGTGGATCGTAAGCCAAGGTGACACGTATTTTCCGTTCGTCCGTCGATTGACGAAAAATATCGGGAATGGGAATTCGGAACACGGCGAAATGGTCCGCTTGAAGTTCGTCTTCTGCAAAGGAGACCACGCGATGATCGTCGGAATAGGCTGCTTGCTCGACATTGATCAAACCGTGACCGCAAACGTCCCAAACCCGATCCTCTCCGAGGGGGTCCAGACGAACGCGTGCTTCGTCGGGGACGGCGGCTGAGTTTACCAGCAGCGCCCGCAGCAAGTTGGCCGATGCCGCTGGAAATTGCTTCGACACTTGCGCAGCTGCAAATGCCACTCGAGGCGCCGCAAATGAAGTTCCTGACGCCCCAACAAAAAGCCGTCTCAAAAAGTCATGGTTGAGTGTGACGACGCCTGCGGCCGGATAATCTGCTCCGTTCCGCAATCGAGCCACAAGCGTGTCGACTATCAACGTCCCGCCGAAGTCAACCAGATCAGGCTTCGTGCCACCCTGAACCCCCGGACCAATTCGAGAAAACGGGGATGGCTCGTTTGCCCGAGTGATAGCGCGTACGCGAACATCGCCGGCCAGGTCTTCGCCAATCCCTTCGCCGTGAGCCAAAGCACCGACTGTCAGCACGTTGACGGCGCCCGCGGGCTCCAGAAATCTGTTTCCCGGCTCCAGAAGGTAGCGAGGATAGGTAGTGCAGGCGAGATCGATCTCGCGACCGCTCGGTGGCGAGCCATTTCCTGCTGCAACGACGATCAAGCAATCAAGCTCGCGAGCAAGTTCGTCCAGCGTGGCAGCCCATGTTCCTACTTTTTGGCCGGCGTACGGCCTGCTCTTGTCTGCGAGCGACAGTACAAAAATTCTACAGCCGAAGTCGCGATGGAGTTTTGTGATAGCCTCTTTCATTTGAGACGGTACGAGACGCTTCTCGTCAAACTCACCTCGGTTGTTCACGACTTTCGCCGAACAGAGGCGCGCGCCGCACACCAGATTGCCAGACGCCAGTTGCTGTCGAATGTCGCCGAAGATGGCGATACCACCGACGCGTGTCCCATGGCCGTAATCGTCGGCTGCGCCCAACGTTTCTGGCGCACCGATAGCTCCAACAATAGCACCTGCCAGGAGCGGGTGATTGTTGATGCCGCTGTCAATTATTCCGATCAAAGGAGCCGCGGCGTCGACCTGCACCACCGGCAGCGCACCTAGGTCCAAATCTATGACCTCACCGATTGTGCTGTCTGGCTCTGGCGGCAGGTCGATCGCGGCTATCTCGTCGATTGCAAGAAGGTCGAGCAAGAGCTTACCGCTCACTTTCGCCCGCATCATCGTGATGGAATGGCCGATGTAGTGGTCGAAAACTTCCCCTTTATTCTTAGCGATGAGCGCACCGATTGCTTCGACTCGGCTCTCCCGTTTGGGTCTCGTTCCAATGTCCCACAGTTCAATGTCGAGGACGTATTCATTAGCCGCTACAACATCGGCCAAGTCGACGATGCCTTGCTCGCGCAACCTAAGGCCTATTCGATCTCGCGGCTCGACAGCTCCGACTGAGACGATCGAGCTGATGAAATTATTGTACGGTGCTGTCTTCTGGTTGGCGGGCGGCCCGCTCTTGTAGGCGTCTATCCGTTCCTTGAATGCCTTCTGCTCATCGTTCGAGGAAAAAAGGATCAGGGTCCGATCTGGATCGACCGACAACACAGTCAGGCCAACCGCTTCCCAGTCTTTCTCCATGATGCCTCCATCCATCCTGACGCGCAGGATGAGAGAGGGATCGACGATTTCAGGCTTTCTTCGTTTGCTCTGCGTCTCGATTGCGGCATCAAGCTCGGCCTTCAACTTCGCCGCATGCGCTGGGTAGTTTCTTGTTGGCGGCGGACCGGGACGTCCAGTCTTCCGGCGCTCCAATCGTTGGGGTAACTTGTCTAAGGGAAGATGTGCGTGCTGAGCCATGACGGTTGTCCGTCAGCCGCGCTTCATTCGTCCACTTCTCGCATGTCGACGTGCAGCTTCCGCCAGAGCTTGGCTGAAGTCATTGACGGAAACCTCCTGTCGACGATCGATGATCGACGACTTGATGGCGTGGACGCACACACGCTCTATCTCTGCGTACGAGTAACCCTTCATTTCCCCCACCAGTTCTGTTGGATCGAAACCTAACCGAACATTCTTGAACTTAAGCCGGACAAATCGGCCTATCTGGTTTTTGTCCGGCTTGTCGAACCAGATTACTTCGTCAAATCGCCGCCAGATCGCCTTATCCAACGTTTCGTCAAGGTTGGTGGCGGCTATGAGGAAACCCTTGGGTTCAATCCGGTCGATAAACAGCAGCAAGCTGTTGACGACACGTTTCAACTCATGGTGATCGCCAGCGTCGTCTCTGGCCCTCGCCAATGCGTCGAACTCATCCAGAAACAGAACGCAAGGTTGTCTTCGAGCAAATTCGAAAACTTTGCGCACGTTCGATGCGGTTTCACCAAGGTATGAGGAGATGACGCGATCGAGCTTCACCACAAACAACGGCAGCCCAAGCTCCGCCGCAAAAACCTCTGCGGACATCGTCTTCCCACATCCCGGAGGACCGCAGAAAAGGAGCTTCGACCTGACCGAGAGGCCGTGGCTCCGAATTTCGTCAGCGCGCCGAAATTCCTTAGCCAGGCCATCCATCAGCTTTTGATTGGCAGACGTGAGGAGGAGTTCACCCCTCCGCCGCGTGGGATCTATTCGATCAACGAAATCTAGCGCAGCGTCAGGGAACGGAATAAGCGGCGCGAGCGACTTTGGACCTGTGGTCCGAGACATCGCCGAAACTTTTGCGTCCAGCGTTTTTCGAAGCGACTTTGCGAAGACACGATTGTTCTTCTTCTCTTCCTCATCGATGATCTGCTCGACCACCGCGCGGAAATCCTCGTCTCGACCGTATGCGGCCAGAAGCTTCTTGATCAGCTCGGCTCGTGCCATGTGGTGCTTACCCTCATGCCCTGTCTATCAAGGCCGCGACGATGCGACGATGCGGCGCGAACGCTAATCCCCCGTTTCCCTAACGTGCGGCGAAGCGGGGAAGGTCGCATAGAACATAACAGGAACAGCATGGGCCGCCCAGTGCCGATGACCGGTAACGAGCAGCGGTGTCGAGAAACATCGTTGTCTCACAAACCACCGTTTCCGCGGTGGCCTTCCGTTGAGCGTTGGGCGTCAAAAAATCCAACAAATGAGTCTCAAAAAATGCTTTTAAATTCAGCATCCTAGATGCCTTATGAGGACTATTGTGAGACTGGCGCTCGGATACGTATTGGTTACGCGAGAGTACCCGCCTCAGCGAACGTCACCCGAAGGGCGAAGACCCCGCCCTGGGGCGCGGCTTCGGGCGCACCGCGCCTAGAGCGCGGGCCGAAGGCGAGGCCCTGTCCCTCGAATCCAATTCGAAATCATCAGCGACGCCCCTGCGCAGGGCGTCGGCACCTCTCAATATCTGCCGACGTTTCGTACCAACCGGCGGCGAGGAACCGCGAAGCCACCCATCCATTTCCCACGCCCACCGCCGGGAGGATCGATATAATTCCTCGGACCATGGAGGTGACCTTCCAAGGAATTGAATCAACCTTTTAGCAAGTGAGCGACGACCACCCTTCCGTAAGCTGCCTCTTGGCGCCGAGTTTTCGAGGAAAACCCTCTACTTTCCGCTGGCTACCCAGTCTACCTGGCAAACTACAGCCAGCCATAATGCATGATTTTTTAACAAGGCTTCTTGCATACTGGCCCCTCGCGCACTAGGTTCACGGGCGAAGGAGCGTGCAATGTCAGCGCTGAACGAACTCAAGAAACGCCTCCGGCCTGGACAGGCCTACCGCCGCAAGGATCTTGCGCAGTGGTCGAACGCTGTCGACCGGCACCTTCAACAGTTGCTCGAAGAGGGCCGTCTCAAGAAGGTGTCCGGCGGGGTCTACATGGCGCCGCGCAAGACACGTTTCGGCGCAGCGCCCGCAGCGCCCGAAGAACTGGTCGGCTCTTTCCTGCACGATGACAGGTTTTTGCTGGTGTCGCCCAACGCCTACAACGGCCTGGGCGTGGGAACGACGCAGCTCTACAACACCCCGGTCGTCTACAACCACAAGCGGCATGGCGAGTTCGAGCTCAACGGACGTCCCTATGATTTTCGCCGCCGCGCATCGTTTCCCAAAAGCGTCAGCGAAGAGTTCCTGCTCGTCGACCTGCTGCACAACCTGAACAGGCTCGCAGAAGACCAAGGCGCCGTTCGCGAGCGCGCCCTGGCGCGAGCTAAACAAATGGATCGCAAGCGCTTGTCCAAGGCGGTCTACGACTACGACTCGGCCAGGGTTCGCAAGCTTCTGGATCCTGTCCTCAAAGGCGATAAAGCGAGCCTGGCGGCATGACCTTTCTCCACGAGCAACCCGACTTTGGTGACCCGCTCGCTGTTGTCGGCGACACCCTGAAAATCGATCCAGGGCTCGTGGAGAAAGACTACTGGCTCATGCATACCCTCACCGCCAACGCGGACGGGATATCACCTTCGACGAAGAAGCGCACCTTGGCGCATGCGCGCGTTGAACGTCCTGATGCAGTTTGAGCATCAGAGTCTGGAAGGAGACTGTCGGCGCCGGGCCGACGACTGTCGCCGGCAGCGTCACACCTAAAGCGACCGGACCGGCCTGAAGTAGCCCGGCGATATCGGGTTCATCCCACGTCGCTCCGATGACGACATTGCCCACCCGTGCTTTCAGGAGCTGCACGATCTCGTTCAGATAGAGTCGGGGGAAGCCCGGCGCGACACCGGCAATCTTGACGACCCGATAGCGGCAGAGAGCCCGGTCCAATCGATCCAGCAGCGCCAGGATCCGCGCGCACGCCGGTACGTTGGTCAGGGTGCGGGCGTGAATGGACACACCGATCAACGCCTGCTTTTCCTGAGAGAGTAACTCCTGGATGGCCTGTTCGGAGACGCATAGACAGGCCTCGTCCACCGCCGCGAAATGTTTCGCGGGTATCGCCACGTTTTCGAACTGATCCAGGAAGCCGCGCCTGAGTTTTATTGAGGTAGGGCGAGACGGTGCTGACAAGTTAAGTGGTTTTGGCCCTGAACGGCATATCGCTGCTTGCAAATTCTCGCACAGATTCAGGAGCCGCTTCGGCACGATCGAGTCGGAATTGCCCGATTTCGCACTTAACTTGTCAGCACCGCCCTAAGGCCTGTCGGGCCGGCGCCGGCCGGACATCGCCTCATCGCGGACAGTCGTAGCAATTCGGGTTCGCGGGTAAGATTCGACCTTTCACGCTAGGTTCTGTAACCATTCTGGCCACCCAGCGGGGTTGGCGCTTGCCGGATATCTTCCTCTCCGACAATCGCGAGCACCGATCAATCAATGGCAACTGTGACCCGCAGGAATGTCGCAGGAATTGAAGTCGTGTTTGGATCCGGACTCTTGTTCTGACTCCTGAACAGGGTTTCCAGCGCCCCGAGGAGTTCACCGGCCCGGCCATTCTTTTCGGCGGCGTCAAAGGCGTTCATGGTTGGGCCGTAGTATTTCCTGAATGCCTCCAGGAACCCGGATGGTGAGCCCGGAAAGTTGAACGTGTAGGTATCCCTCAAGAACGAAATATTCTTCCGTGGAACTCCGGCGCTTCCAAACCGCTCAATGACATTGTCTTCGATGCCCCACGTCATGGGACTGACAAAGCCCTCCGGCGGTGGAGGCGAATAGGCAGAACTGATCTTCAGGATCTGCGCAACCAGGGTTGGATCGTTGGGAATCCAGTTTCCCATCACCACCCGCCCGCCCGGCCGGGTCACCCGGACCATTTCCTTCGCTACGTCGAACGGCTTCGGGGCGAACATGGCGCCGAAGATGCTGACGACAAGGTCGAATGAATCGTTCGCGAGGCCATCGAGATTGGACGCATCGCCCAGCTGAAACCTGCAGTTCGCAAGGCCCTGTTCAGCGGCCCGCTTGTTGCCGGCTGCGACCAGATTGGCGGCAATGTCCACACCCAGCACATCCGCTCCGAGTTTCGCTTCCGGCAACGCCGTCGTTCCATCGCCACATCCGAGATCGAGAACCTTGAGCCCCCTCGTGATGCCAAGTGCGCCGACCAGCGCCTCGCCGCTCTCGCGCATGCATTGGGCAATACGCGTGAAGTCGCCTTTTTCCCAAAGCGCCTTGTTCGGGTTCATTGTGGAACTCCATCTGTTCATCTGCGCGTGTGCGCAGAGTGCTCGGTACGAAATCCGATCGGACTGATCCGGCGGTATGAATTCAGAAACGGGTTCTCGCGGTCCAGCAGATCATTCGAGTGACCCGGCGAACGCTTCAGCGTCAACCGGACCTTCAAAGGCGATGAACAGTGTGCACGGCTTGTCGCCCAGGCATGCCGCCTGATGCGCCATCTTCGCCGGACCATATGCGTACTCGCCGGGTGTCAGCAATTCCGCTGCCGAGCCTTTATAGTGCACGTTCAGTTGGCCTTCGACCAGAACCATGCGCTCCGGCGAGGTATGAGAATGAGCAGGGATCTGATAGCCGCCGGGTACGCGCAGAAACACGTCGGCATTGGGCCGTGCAGGGTCGCCATGCAGCACGGCGATCTGACATCCCGCCGGAAAGATCGGCGGACATGGGCCCCACTGCAGTCCAGCGCCCACGGTGCGCGTGATCGCGGCCTCCGGGCCTACTTGAGCGCTGCCGGTCGCACACGCGGACATGATTGCGCACGCGAAGACCGCAGCCGCAATGCCAAGTCTGGAAGCTCTGGCGTCGTTCATTGAACCCTCCTCTTACCTTTCACCCCACGTCAACCGCCGGGTTCATCGGCAATGACTTATCGGAACGCGCGTGGCGGCGCTTGCAGACGATCTGGAGAATTTCTGGAGATTGTCGGGCCATGGGCTATGATTTGAGCCAATGATTTACGTATTTCACGTTTTCGAGCTAGACATCGAGCGGGTTGAACTGCGCGACAACGGCGTTGCGGTCGCAGTCGAACCGCAAGTCTTCGCGCTGCTCCGTTTCCTGATTGAAAACCGCGACCGCATGGTCACGAAGGACGAGATCGTG
>JAUYPV010000126.1 GCA_030697555.1 Hyphomonadaceae bacterium | reverse complement strand
GCCCACGAAGAGATTGCGCTTCCACCCCGGAAACTTGTCGCCCGTGTAGAACAGCATGCCGCCCGGCGCGATCGAGGGCACGTAGGAGATATGCGGCCGCGTCATGCCTTCCTTGTAGGGCACCGGGGCCACCTTCGTGCCGGAGTAGTAGCGCCCGTCGCTGATGACCGGCCAGCCATAGTTCTGGCCGGGGCGCAGGATGTTGACCTCGTCGCCGCCCTGCGGGCCGTGCTCCGAGACCCAGAACTCGTTGGTCCACGGGTTAAGCGTCATGCCGAGATTGACGCGGTGGCCCAGCGTGAAGATTTCGGGGTTGTAGCCCTTTTTGCCGATGAACGGATTGTCCTTCGGCACGCTGCCATCGTCGTTGAGGCGCAGCGTCTTGCCCGCATAGTCGTCCGGCTTCTGGGCCCGGCCGATGGAGTCATCCGTTCCGACGCCTGGACAGCCGATCGTGAAGTAGAGCTTGCCGTCGGTCCCGAACATCATCTTGGTGTAGAGCGCATCGACGTCGTCGGAGAGGAAGATGTCTTTTCCCTCGACGATCTCCTTGCCGTTCCACTTGCCCCGGAAGATAGCGTTGTTGCCGTACTCGCCGCGCGCAGGCTTGTGATAGGACAGGTAGATCAGGCCGTTGCTCGCGAATTGCGGATGCAGCTTGATGTCCATGAACCCGGTCGCCGTGCCGAGCACCGCAACCTTGGGCGTGCCGGCAATCGGTGTGGGGTCAAGCTTGCCGTCCCGCACCATGCGAAGCTCGCCGGAGCGCTCGGCGATCAGGATCTCGCCCGTGGGCAGGAACTCGATCGCGCGCGGCGACGTCAGCCCGCGCGCGACGATGGAGACGCGTAAGGAGCGCTGCTCCCAGGATTCGAATTCGAACGGCCCCTCTCCAAGTTTCGGCGCGGCCCAAGCCGGCGGCCGCGGCCCGTCGGCATTGTCACGCTCCGCGCGGATGCGGCGGGCCGGATAGGAAATCCCTTCGATGTACGCAGCCCGGTTCCGCCCCGTGGGGTCCGTGCTCAGGTCCGCTGCCGCAAGCTGCCTGCGCATTTCCGGCGACGCCGTCAGGAACGCGATGACATCGGTGCGCTGTTCCGGCGTGATCATCCCGGACTGCAGCGCCATCAGCCCGTCCTTGGAGAGGGCAGTCGAGACCCGCTCGCGCCCAAGTCCGTGCAGCGTCGTGAGCACCGGCGCCGTCTCGTCGCCGCCATTGTGGCACGCAGCGCAGAAACCGGCGTAGACCTTCTGTCCCGCGGCTTCCGGAGAGTTGGCCGCCACTCCCGCCGCCGCACTCGCCGCTGGCCCGGCTGCTGGCGCGGGCCCGGCCGCAGGCGCAGCCGAACTGCACGCGGCCAGCGCAAGGGCAGACGCAACACTCAAGACCGACAGGCGATTCATGGATGTCCCCACATAGATGACACTCCATAGAAGTCGGAAACGCGCCTCCAGTCACGCTGCGCTGCGGCAAGTCGCAGCTTTCGTTCGGCGGTGCTAGAAGGCGGGGACGCGTTTTGGGGGATACAATGAGATCGATAGCCATAGTCTGCGTCCGCGCCTTGGCGGCGTACCTTATTCTGACCTACCTCGGCTTTCTGGCGACCGTGCTTTCGTCTCAACTGGTCTTTCGAGACTTTGGCGAGATTCCCTGGCGCGCCCTTGTGCCGCCGGTCACTATGTTCCTCGTCGGGGTTGCGGTGCTCCTGTTCTCCAAAGGTCTGGCCGCGCTGGCCTTGATCGGAATTCCAGAGACGCAACCTGCGCTTCCCAGCAGCCCGCAACTCCTTCAGATCGGAACTGCGCTCATCGGCATTTTTCTTGTGGCGACGGCTTTGCCGTCGTTGGTCGGAGCAACGCTGCGGTATTTCGCGGTCGGAAGCATCGGCGCCCCCACAGAGACCGCTGTCTTGATCGACCAGCAAGGCGCTGTTGCGTCCTTTGTCAGATCGATTGGTAGCATCGTTGTCGGATCCCTGTTGTTGGGGATGTCCCGACAGGTCTCCGCGCTGTGGCGACGAACATCCTCGGACTCGGTGAGCGGGTAGTGCGAGGCGACTGACAATGCCTACCGCATTGCCTTCCATTGCTGTGCCGGGATGCCGTGCTGGCCGGGTTGAAGAGAGCAAGCATCGCAGTGAAGTTATCGCGCAGCGATGACGATCGAGGCCAAACGTCGAGACGGAGGAGCGGCAGCGAGCCTCAATCCAGCCGATTCTGTTGTGGTGTAACTCGGCCCGATTCCGCAAAACCCCCAACACTCTCAAAGCCAGATGCGGGGGCGAGGTGTGGGACAAGAAAATACTTATCCCCGCCCCCTCCGAGCGGCCTGATACTCGCCGCGATGACCCAGGCGGATCACATCGCGAAGGACGACGTTAAGCTCGAGCTCTCCCAGCTCTGGATGCTCCCGCTCATCCTGTTTCGCATGATCTGCAGCTTCTTCCAGACCGAACAGAAATTCATCCGCGACCACCGCCGCAAAGGTGTCGCCCCGAAAGACTGGGAAGACCACATCCCCGACCTCGTAGAGGCCGAATGGGCCATCGACGCCATCAAGGCCGAAGGCGCGCGCAGGTTGCTCGCCGGAGAGCACATCGACTTCAACACCATCCGCATCCCGGCCCCGCCCGACGACTGGCAGCCCCTCGTCCATGACGCCGCCGACCTGATGCGCCGCTTCGAAGCCGTCGCGAGCTTCCATGCCGACCCGGAAAAGTTCATCCGCCGCCATGCGGCGCGGATTTCAGACCTCGCACGCGAGAGCATCGTGCGTACGCCCGCGTGGTTCGACAGACGGCCCTTCGGGCCTGCTCACCACGAGGGCTCCTCCACATCGCGGCTATCTCGTAGCCCTCATGGTGGTGAGCAGCTTGCGCTGACGCAGTCTGCGCAAGCGCCTGTCGAATCACGAGGGCGGCTCGCACCGGCGGCGCTGCACGTCCACACCCACCCGCCTTAGCTGCGACCCAGCGCGAAAAACAAACCAACACGCCTCCCTGACACCCATCAGCGAGGCCGCACCTGTTTGTGCTTCAGAAAAAACTAGATCTCTTCCGCCTTGAGGGGACGCCAGCTGTCGCCGTCGAAGACTTCCAGCGGAGAGAAGTCAGCCTTGTAGCCCATCTTGTCCGAGTTCTTCACCCGGTAGCCGTGAGAGACGTAGGGCAGGCCGAGTTCAGAAGCCAACCGGATATGGTCGAGCACCATGAAGGCGCCGACGCTCCGCTTCCCGAGCTCCGGCTTGAAGAACGAGTAGACCATCGACAGGCCGTCACGCAGCACGTCGGTCAACGCCGCCGCCTGCAGCGAGCCGTCATCGTCCTGTCCGGCGCCGAGGCGGTTGCGGTATTCGAACACCGCCGTGCGCACGGGGCTTGCGTCCACCATGCCGGCATAGTCGCGGATTTCCATCTCGGTCATGCCGCCGCCCGGATGGCGTTCGTTGAGATATTTCTTCAAGAGGCGGAACTGCTCGCGCGTCGCCCGCGGATGGCAGGCCTCGCGCTCAAGGATCGCGTTCTTCGCCAGCACGCGCTTCCAGCGGCGCGACATGTCGAACGCCGCCACATCGATGCGCACCGAACGGCACGCGCCGCACGACTTGCACGCGGGCCGGTAGGCGATCGTCTGCGAACGGCGGAAGCCGGAGCGTGTCAGGCTGTCATTGAGTCCGACTGCGCCATCAACCGCGAGGTTGGCGAACACCTTCCGCTCCATCTTGCCCGGCAGGTAGGGGCAGGGCTGGGGAGACGTCAGATAGAACTTCATCTTCCGGACGAAATCCGGCGGGATGATTTCCTTGGTGTCGGTCTCTTTCATTGCGAATCGAGCTTAAACGCCGCCGGGGCGAGTGCGCCAGATGCAAAACGCTTGAACTGCGATCTGTCGCGGGGGTGTCCCCACAATATTTTCAGGCGGCTAGAGCGCATGATCCGTTGGCAGCACAGGCGCTTCACGCAGCAGAACGATGCTTATCCTGCGGTTGGCCGGCTGGTCCGGATCGTCCGGGTAGAGCGGTTCCGCGGATGACTTTCCGGTTACCTGGTAGATGCGATCCTCGTCGATGCCCTCGGCTTCGAGAATCCGGCGTGCGGAGTTGGCGCGATCCGACGACAGGTCCCAATTGGTATAGCCGGCGCGCCCCGTGGCGCCGGTGTCGGTGTGGCCCGAAATCGTGACGCGGTTTGGCAGCTTCTCGATGACTTTCGAGACCGCTTCCAGCAGCTGCTTCGTCCGCGCCAGCGGTTCCGCCGACGCGCCTGAGAACATAGCGCGGCCTTCCTGGTCGACGAGCTGGATGCGCAGGCCTTCCGGCGTCTGGTCGACGATCAGGTGTTTCGACAGCTCTGCATAGTCCGGCATGTCCTGCAGCGCCTGGCGAAGAGAAGCCTCGGCGCTGGCGAATTCCGCACCCTGCCGCCGCGCGGCAAGCGCACTGGCGACTGCGTCTTCAGAGGCCTGGCCCGTGCCCGGTCCTTCGCCGCCGCCCTGCTTGCGCGACCGGCTTTCGGAGGCAAGCTCGAGTTCGATCTGGCGGTTGGAGCCTGAAGCCCGCGCGCCGTCTTCCTGGAACGCCGTGCCGCCCAGCAGGCCATCGGAACCCTGTGTCGAGCGCGAGACGCTGGCCGGGGCGAAATAGTCGGCGATGCCGCGCTTCTGTTCCGGGGAGGTCGTGTTGATCAGCCACATCAGCAGGAAGAACGCCATCATCGCAGTCACAAAGTCGGCGTAGGCCACCTTCCAGGCGCCGCCATGGTGGCCGCCCCCGATGACCTTTTTGACTTTCTTGATGACGACTGACTTGTTGCCGCTGCTCATGCCGGTTCTTCTGGTTTAACTCAGATTTTTAGGCAGGATACGGTTAAGGTCGGGTGCATAATTTGATGAATGGGCGGGATGGCAGACGAGGCTGACAAGGACGTTTTCGACCAAATGGCCTACCGGCGGGCGCTGGGCGGTTTCGGCACCGGCGTGGCGCTGGTCGCGGCCGACGACGCCCAGGGCCGGTCCCACGGCATGATTGTTAACTCCCTGACCTCGGTTTCCCTCGATCCGCCCATCGTCCTCTGGTGCCTGGCGCTCTCCTCGGCTGCTTTCCCCCTCTTCACCGATTGCACCGCCTTTTCCGTGAACATCCTGCGCGCGGGTGAAGAGGATCTGGTGAAAGCCTTCTCCCGGAAGGGCGATCGCATCCTTCTCCCCGACCAGATCTGCCGCATGGAAACCGGCGCGCCTGTCCTTTCCGCGGCCGTCGCCAGCCTCGATTGCCGCATGCGCCGCCGCCAGCTCGAAGGCGATCACGAAGTCATCTTCGGCGACGTCGTCGCCTACCGCGCCGAACACGGCGTCGACGCCCTCGGCTTCTTCCGTGGCCAGTTCGTCACTTTGAAAACAGGCGCGTAGGATCGCGGCGAGCCCACGCGAGTTACCGGCGCAACAAGATGGCTACATCTTCATCCGCTACCGGCCCGCCTAGGCTCTCCCGTACAGTCTGTTAGAACCCCACATCAGCTTCACGAGTCGTGTGGACCGGTTCAGGACGATTGCCATGGCGAACTGTGCATTCCTTGGGATTGGCGTTATGGGCGGCCCGATGGCCCGGCACCTTGGCGACAAGGGGCACGAAGTGCGCGTGTGGAACCGCTCCGCCGCCAAGACCGCGCAATGGACGGCCAAGGGCGGCAAGGGCAAGGCCGCCAACGCACCCGAAGATGCCATCGCCGGCGCCGAATTCGTCTTCATGTGCCTGGGAGATGATCCGGACGTCGACGAGGTCTTCCGCCACATCGAACCGGCGCTGAAGGCCGGCATGGTCGTAGTCGACCACACCACGGGCTCGGCCGATCTCGCCCGCCGCCTGTCGTCGCGCTGCGAGAACAAGCGCGCCAGCTTCCTCGATGCACCTGTCTCCGGCGGCCAGGCCGGCGCCGAGAGCGGCCAGCTCGCCGTGATGGTCGGCGGCGATGGTGAAGCCGTCGGCCGTGCCGAGCCAGTCATGCGCGCCTACTCGAAGCAGATCACCCATATGGGAGACGCCGGCACGGGCCAGCTCGCCAAGTCGGTCAACCAGATCTGCATCGCCGGCGTGGTGCAGGGCCTCGCGGAGGGACTGCACTTCGCCCGCAAGAACGGTCTCGACGAAGCCAAGGTCATCGAGGCGATCTCCAAAGGCGCCGCACAGAGCTGGCAGATGGAGAACCGCTGGAAAACCATGGTCGACGGCAAGTTCGATTTCGGTTTCGCCGTCGACTGGATGCGCAAGGATCTCCGCATCGCCCTCGACGCTGCCCGCCGCTCCGGCGCCTCCACGCCGCTGACCGCCCTGGTCGACCAGTTCTACGCTGACGTGCAGGCGGAAGGCGGGGGCAGGTGGGATACGTCTAGCCTCATTTCCCGGCTCAACCGGAAGAGCTGATGCCTGTCTACCTCCACCAGTTCGAACACGAGCTCGAGGAGAAGTTCGTCACCGCCGGCGGCCCCGGCGGCCAGAACGTCAACAAGGTCGCGTCCGCCGTCCAGCTCCGTTTCAACGTGAAGACCACCGATGCCTTTGACGATGAGCAGAAATGGATGATCCGCCGGGCGCTGGGCAACCGGATCAACGACGAGGGCGAACTCGTCCTCTTCGTCCAGACCCACCGCTCCCAGGTCCGCAACCGCGAGGAAGCCCGCGAACGGCTGGTAGACCTGCTGGAAAAGGCGCTGGTGAAGCCAAAGAAGCGTGTGAAGACCAAACCCAGCCGCGCCCAAAAGGAAAGACGCCTCGAAGGCAAATCGAAACGCTCGGAAATCAAGCGCAACCGCACCCACATCGACCACGACTGACGTACCGACTCCCCGGGAAAACCCTAGGGCACGGATCGCTGCTCGGCTGGTACTACAACCCATAGTTGCATAAGCAACAGCGGGGACGGTCGGGAGCGGTCAATGGCGGAGATTCCGAAAACGAGAGCATGCGTGCCGGACGAGGAGGCACAGCGCATGCGCAGCTTAGTCCGCCAGGCTGAGCTGATGAACGGCCGCATCGCTGGCGCCCGGGTCGCACGGTCGGAAGATGCCGCGGCGCTCGCGAGGCTTCTGGCGCACGAAACCATCGGGCCGAAAATCTACACCATGCCCAACCCGATCAACGCCGAGACGATGTGCGCCTTCATCGATGACCATCTCCTCCAGCGCGCCCGAGGCGACGGCATCCTCTTCGTCTCGTTCAACGCGGCAGGTGAGGCGACCGCCTATTTCGATGTCGAGCTCTGGCCGCAATGGTCGATCGCCAAGTTCGGCGGCGCCGTTAAAGCGGAGCGACAGGGCAGAGGCTTCGGCGGCGCCTGCGGCCTTGCGGCCGTCGAATGGTGTTTCGAGCAACTCGGCGTTAACCGCATTTGCGAAACCACCGCGCACGACAACGATCGCTCCATCCGGCTGCTCTCGCGGCTCGGCTTCGAACAAATGGGGGAAGTTGTTTCGACAAGACCCGACGGCTCGACGCGTCCATCC
>JAUYPV010000113.1 GCA_030697555.1 Hyphomonadaceae bacterium | reverse complement strand
TGGGACCTGATCGAACCTAAGCGCTGACCGGACTCACGCGCCTCACTTGTTGATCTGGATCGTCACCTCGCCCTGCGGGCTCATGATCGGGAATTCGTCGCCGGGTTTCTTGCCCGACGGATAGAGGATGCAGGCCTCGGCCGGCTCCATGATGTTGGTCGAGCACAGCGTCTCGCCAACGATCTTCCAAGTACCGGTGACCGCGCCATCCATCGCGGAGAGCTTGCCATCCGGCGTGTAGGTGACCGGGATCTCCATGCCCGCAACCTTCATGATGACGCTCTTGGTTGTGACGTACTGCAGCGTCGTCAGCTCCTGCGCGAAGGCGGGAACGGCGAAAACGGCGATAGTCGCGGCGATCATGATGAAGCGCATGGAGTGTTTCCTTTTTGGTTTGGGGGCCTGTCACAAAGGCATGTGGGGGAGGCGCGCTGCGGCTCAGCCGCAATCCTTCTGTTGCCCTGGTCTGTGAAGAGCCTGAACCAGCACCGCGGCCACGACGATGCCGACACCCGTCATCGATGCCGCCAATCCGGCAACCATCATCTGCCTGAACAGCATCGCGAATATGCCGCCGCCCAACGCCACCGCGGCGCCGAAGGCGTAGATCGCCGGATAGAAGGATGCGCCGGACCCGTTCATGTCGCTCTCCATCAACTTCAGCCTGCCATCTTCTTCAGTCCGGCCTGGTTCGGCCCGGACCCTTCAGCCTGGCCGTGGCATCCGCCCTATCTTTCAACCCAGATAACCTATTCACTTCATTTCTTCAAGTACTTTACGACAAAGCGAATCCGGACTATTCGCAGATTGGGAGAAACGACATGACCGACCGCGCCCAGTCTGCCCGACACGACCTCGCCTTCATGAAAGAGCTGGCGGAGGACCGAGGTCCGCTGCCCAGCATACTCGGCGCCCATCTGCTGGCGGTCGGCGCGCCCTACGGCCTCAACGTGATCTACGCGTGGGCCGGCATGCGCGGCTTCGTCCCGTGGCCCGAGGACTGGTACGTCTGGAGCTGGGCGCCCGGGACGGCGGTCTACCTGCCCATCCTCGCCGTCATCCTATTCACCAGCCGTGGACTATCCGTTGGCCCCGCCGGCCGCGCGTTCGCCGCTGCGTGGAGCGGCGTCGGCCTGATGACGTGGGTGATCATCGCGCTGCTGGCGATCGCGGCCTCGCGCACCGGTCTCGTCATCTGGACGATCTGGCCCGCGCTCGCCGTGACGCTCTATGGCGGGGCGTGGACCGTCATCGGGCTGGTGCGCCGCCGCTACTGGAGTCTTCTTGTTGCAGCCGGCTGCTTTGCAACGGCGCTCTCATGCGCCGCGCTGATCGACACGCCCGAGCATTGGCTTGCGATGGGGCTCGGCCTTCTGCTGTGCATGGCTGTCCCCGGCGCGGCGATGATGAGGATGGCGAAAACCGCCGAGGCAAAATCGGCACAGGCATGATTGCGTGAGAAAGCATCCTCCCGTGGAAAATTTTGACATCGAGCAGATCGACGACGTCATCCACGGACGCATTCGCCTGGGGGTGATGGCCTATCTTGCCGCCGTGGACGCCGCCGAGTTCAACCAGCTCAAGGCGAGACTCGGCGCAACCGACGGCACGCTGTCGGTCCACCTGCGCAAGCTCGAGGAAGCGGGCTACATCGCGATCGAGAAATCCTTCCGCGACCGCCGCCCGCTGACCCGCGCCAAACTGACAGCAGATGGCAGGAAGGCGTTCAAACGCTATCTCGACGCTCTAGGAAAACTCACTGGCCTTTCGGACTGACGGGCAGTCCGGCCTGATGACGCGGCGCATGGCTGTGCTAGTCATCCGCCCATGGTGAAGCCGCTTCCCCCGCTCAACGCCGTGCGCGCCTTCGAAGCTGCTTCGCGGCACCTCAACCTGTCGCGCGCCGCTGAAGAACTGGGCGTCACACAGGGCGCCATCTCCAAGCAGGTCATCGCGCTCGAGGATTTCATCGGCGCCCAGCTTTTCTATCGCGAGCCCAGCGGCCTGCGCCTCACGAACGAAGGCGGCTCACTGAAAGAAGCGATCGAGCCGGCCTTCACCACGCTTTCCGAGGCGTTTTCCCGCTATTCGCGCCGCTCGCCACGCTCCAACGTCGTGCGCATCTCCACTACCTCGTCCTTCGCCTCCCAGGTCCTGGTGCCCCGGCTCGGCGCATTCCGCGAACGCTTTCCCGATATCGAACTCGAATTCATCACCACCATCCGGCTGGTCGATCTCACTCGGGAAGAATTCGACATCGCCGTCCGTTATGGCCCCGGCGTGTGGGATGGCCTGATCGCGACGCCGGCATCCGAAGGCGTGCTCCTGCCGGTCTGCACGCCCGAAATTCTGGCGCGCGGCGGTAACACGCTTGTGTCCCTGCTGGCTTCGGCCCGGCGCATCCAGTGCTCGACCTACAATGAGTGGCGCGACTGGGCGGAGATCGAGAAGTTCGATCTCTCGAAGGTCTCGCCCACCCTGGTGATCGAGGAATTCACCGTCGCGCTTACCGCCGCCCTGCACGGACAGGGCCTCGCCCTGCTGCCAGAAATTCTCGTGCGCGACCGGATAAAGCGGGGCGAGCTGGTGACATTCTCGAAGGCGCGCGTGAAGACCGGCTACAACTTCTTCATCGTCCACACGCCGCACGCCCATCGCCGCCAGACCGTCGTCGACGTGATCGACTGGCTCAAGGCTGCATCCTCAGGCGTTGCGTAAGCAACGTTACGAAGGAATCCCGGCCGAGTCGTTCAAGGGACGCCCTCGCCGCGCGGCCATTACTTTTACTCATAGGCGCCCCGCAACCTTCTCGATTTCGCAACGGCGTCATCCACCCCATTGTCCTGCCTGAGCCCGCAAGCACTCAAGACGGGCCGGAAAAAAGGACTTCTCCCCATGAAAACGCCTCATACAAAAACAAGGACGCTCTCGCTCGCCCTCATCGCAATGGCTGCCTCGTTCGCCGCCGCCCCGGCTGCATTCGCGGAACGGCAGAGCGAAGTGCGTGTCGCCTTCACCTACAACACCGCCGACACAGCCGAACGCATCTACGCAGACCTCGAGCGCACCGCGCGCGATGCCTGTGACTTCAAGGGCTCG
>JAUYPV010000111.1 GCA_030697555.1 Hyphomonadaceae bacterium | reverse complement strand
TTGAGCGGCCTCCAGTTCTCGGCGATGGTGTGCGGGCCGACCGAGAGCAGCATTTCGCTTTGATCGGCGTCCGCCGAAATGGCCCATTCTTCTCCTTCGACAGGGCGCGGCTTGAAGATCTCGATCATGGTGACGTCTTTCGCAAGTCAGCAACGATAAAGCCAAGCGGTGACAGTTCGCCAGGGGCGCCCTCGGCACTAAGAGGCGGCGGCGCACTGGGTTAATATGGTCGCTTCAGCTTCCACCCCAGAAAGTGTTCGAGGTTGCCAGCGGCCGCTTCGGCCTGGCCGGAGACGTAAGGGTCGGATCGGCAAGGCCCGCCTCGACGAGGGCGCGCACGTCATCCGGTTCGCGGATGGCGCCTGCAGTGCGTGCAAGATGCCCGAAGCCGAGCAGGGCGTTGCCGCGCACATTTGGATGCGCATGCCGCGCAAGCTGGCGGCAGATGCTCTCGGCATAGCCGGGATGCTCCGCCTCCGGCGGGTTCAGCGAGAGCGCGATGGGGATGTGGAGAAGCTCGGCCGGGTCGTTGCGGGCGAGGGCGGCGGTGATGGAGGGGACGGAGGTAGACGAGATCTACGTGGTCCTAAAGATGTCTAACGTTCAGCGCGGAATCCCATTTGTCGTTCAAATACTCACACACCAAGGACCGATGACAGTTGTGCGGCAAGTGTTCCGAACAAAGAAGGCAACTCGCATCTAGATCGCCGGGAGCAATGGATGTCTCGATCGAGCGTCTCGCCATAAGGGCAAGAAATTTCTCGCGATAGACGCGCCAGTCTCCTTTGTTTTTTTTGTACTCCGTCAGAATATCCTCAGTGGGTGCCAACAACGGCATATGAACGTAGTCAATTGAGGCAATCTCGCTCAGGAAGAACTTCAGGTCCTTGGATTTGGCAAATCCAGATAGCTGAGACGTGTTATTCAAGCGCACATCTAGGAGTCTACGTACTCCAGCGGCTCGCAGCCTTTTGAAGAAACCCTCCGCCGACGACTCCGTAAAGCCGATCGTGTACGTCAGCACCTGACTACTGGTCATTGGCACTCACGCTATATGAATAGGCCACCCGCATTGATTGCTCGCGATAGGCCTTTTGGAGACGTTCCTCTGGACTCAGGAATAGATCTTCGTTCCCTCCGCCAACTCGGCGTAAGAGCCGATCCTCGATCATTGACTGAGTGACGCAACTTCCATCATCCAAGATGTGATGAGTGTCTATTCCGTGCGACAGAAGAGATCGGGATACAAGCAAGCAGCGATGACAATCGAGAGGATCTCGCTCGGAGCACATTGTAGCAATTTGAAATTTTCGCTGTCCGTCGATCAAGCGCTCTATGCCGCTTTTGTAGAGCGGCGCGTTCGCCATTTTTTCGTAATCAGCCGTTGCTCCGCTAAACAGCGCAGAATTTGCAGGGCGTCCTCCGAGCTCTCGACCAAGGAATACATAAGCGATCCCACTCGTTCTCAGCGCCGACGAAACTTCATCCTTCGAGAATTGGGGGAACCTTCCAGAGAAAGGCGAGGAGCGCACGTCCGCAATCGCGTTGATGTTATAGCGCGCCAAGAGAAGTGAAAACGTCTCCCAGCTGTGAGAAGAGTGACCAATCGAGTGCACGACCTGCTTCCAGCTTAGAAAATTCTTAGAATCGGATGCCGTTCAACTGAATATAGCATTTGTCTGCTTGCTGTGCGAACGCGCGCACCAGGCCGAGGCGACAATGGAGAATGCCCTTTTTCGGCAAGATTTTTGTCAGGCGATCGAAACCTCCTCGCCGCCATTCGGCTTGCAATTCGGTGCAGCCAACCGAGAAGTCATACTGAGCTTCTGCATCGGTCACGCGGGCCCGCAGTTTCGATTTCCCATCGTACTTGCCGTCATAAAAAGCGAGATTGATGCGATCTAGCCGCAGACCAACCAAGGAACTGCACTTAGTACCCTCCGGGACATAGGCCTTTTTGAAGCCGCTGAACTCGCTTCCGAAAACGACGTTATTTAGGAATGCCGTCGAAACGCGAGCACGGGAAGTCGGCGCATTCGCGCCAGACCATTCCGTGAATTTGTGTTTCAGATACTTCACCGAAGACGCGTCGATTGGCGTGTCCTCTGTTTTGTGAGGATATGAGCTTACGTGTCTTCCTTTGGCCTCGCACTCGATGATCGTGCCAGCCGCAATAGAAAACTTGTCGATTAGCGCTTTAGTCCAATTCTCCCCATTGGGAAGCGGCCTAACCATCCTGCCCGTATCGACGTTCCAAGCGCCAACGCATCGGCGCGACTCGCGCATATTCGTGACTTCAGTGATGGCTAGCTTCACATGTCCCCCCAATAGTCCGATACCCACTTCAGGGGGGAACTTGAAGTAAAGTTTGTCAATACCTGACGCGAGTACAGTTACCCGAATGCTAGGCTAATCAATAGCCTCCCGCTTCTCCCCGCTCTCGCTGACGTACAGCTCCTTCCCGACTTCCGCGAACTTGGCGCTCATCTCGGCCATTCCGCGTTCAGCTTCCGCCTGCGCTCTTCGAGCTTCGGCGGACGGGTCGCTGAACGCGGCCCCCTCGGTCTCGCGGCTTTGCCGTGATCCTGCCCTTCGCTTGCGCTCCGGGCGTTCGTCGCTCGATTTGGTCCACTGGACCAAATCGTCCGCTACGCGGACCGCTCCTCACGCCCGCTGACGATCATCCCGGGCATCGCCCAGGCGCCGTGACCCGTTTTCCGGATGGATGACGCTTATTAGACAGGACGTCCGCTTTCCGCGTGGCGTGCGGAGGAGGCGCCGCCATGGCTGTGCAGCAATTCACCTACAAGCCGGCGCTGGTGCTCAAGCGTGTGCAGGCGTCGGTGGACGGGCTGGGGGTGACGCTGACGCGGGGAAACAAGAGCCGCCGCGTCGCCTTTGCCGAGGTGACCGGCGTGCGGCTGGTGGAGCTGGTCGGGCGGACGTCGTCCACGTCGCTGGTGCTGCTGACGGCGGGGGGCAAGATGACGCTGCATTGCGGGGTGCAAAGCGCCGATGCGGTTCACGACGCCAATGCGCGCGCTTTCGTTTCGGCGTGCGCGGCGGTTCTGACGGCGCTGGGGCGGGCGCGGCCGGATATGCAGGTGTCCTATGGCGGCGGGGTGGGGCTGCGCACCGTGATGGCGGGGCTGGGCGTGGCGATGGCGGTGGTCGGCGTGTTCACGGGGGTGATGGCGTTCGTTGGGAGCGGGCTGGGCGACAAGATCTGGTTTGGAGTGCTTGCGGCCGTGATGGTGTATGGCGGCGCCAGGATGGCGTGGAGCTTCAATCCTTTCCGCGCGCCGCCGACGGAACCGGCGGCCGATGCGGCGCGGAACTTCGCGCTGCTGGCTATGGGCTGACGGCGAGGGCGGGGCGGGGGCTAGTCGATCGCTTCGCGCTTCTTTCCCGTCTCCGAGACGTAAAGCTCCTTACCGACTTCCGCGAACTTCGCGCTCATCTCGGCTATTCCGCGCTCAGCTTCCGCCTGCGCTCTTCGAGCTTCGGCGGACAGGTCGCTGAGCGCAGCCCCCTCCGTCTCGCGGCTTTGCCGCGATCCACCTCCCCCGGCTTTGCCGGTGGAGGACTCGGCGGCGGTGGAGGACATCGTGGGGTCGTTGAGGATCGCGCTGTAGTCGCGGATATTCGGCTCGCGCACTAAGCAGACGTCGCGTTGGCATCGTGCCGGAGTTTGCAGATGGGTGCGCGCTTCTGCCGGGAACGCGACGTCCGTTCCGTGTGCGGAATGTGGGTCGCGGGGGTGGACCGGGCGGGGGTTCGGGCGTCTGATCCGCGCCGGGTCAGGGCGCGGGCCTTTGGGTCTGCGTAACTCGCAAGGGAGAGCAAGATGACGAAACGACTGATGCGTTCAGGCGTGGCCATCGCAACCGGCATTCTGCTGGCCGCCGCCGCGAGCACGGGTGTTGCCGTGGCGAAGCCGGACAAGCCGGAGCACGCGGCGCAGACCTCGGACGGCACGGGTTGCCTCGTGCGTGACGGCGCGGGGGCCTATCACTTCGATGCGACGTGCGAATGGCACACCGTGGTCAAGCGCGACAAGAACAATGCGATCCAGTTCTTCAGCTACCAGGACAAGGGACAGCTGCCGGCGGCCGCGCCCAAGCCGAGCTCGGCGGCGAACAACTATGCGCCGTGGCCGGGCTGCCCGGAAGGCATCAAGGAAACGACGACGCCGAGCGGCCAGTACTCGTCGTCCTGCCGGTATGGCCAGGGAAATTAATTCGTTGAAATCTGGAGCTGACCTTGGCGGCTTCCGCGATGCGGAAGCCGCTTGGGCGGTTGGCAGGCAGGGATCTGAACTACCTTGCGACCTCGCGTTTAACTTCTTGCAAGGTGCGGCGTTCTATTGAGGGATTGGCTGGGCGGAAGCGGCCAGCCGGGTCTTGTGACGGTCAGTGCGCAGACGATGCACAAAGGAGTTTGCCGATGCGATTTTTGACTCTGACGCTGGCGAGCGCAGGAGCGGCCGCGCTGGTGATGTCCGCGGCGATGATGGGCAGCAGCGGCGCTGCATGGTCTCAATCGCCGGGCAAGAACGCGGGATGCCCGCCAGGCCTTGCGAAGAAGGGCTGCGCGCCACCGGGACAGGCCAAGAAATATGCCGTAGGCCAGCCCCTGCCGACCGACTACGGCTGCCTCGACGACTGGGGTCGCTATGACCTCGGGCGGCCGCGCGATGGCTATTGCTACAGCCGGGTGGACAACGACATCGTTCTCATTGCGCGTGCGACGCGCAATGTGATCGAGCTGGTGAAGATCATCGATATCCTCTCGCACTAGGCCGCGATCGGTTGCAGCAGGCCGCTAGTCAATCGCCTCGCGCTTGGCGCCGGTCTCCGACACGTAGAGTTCCTTGCCGACTTCTGCGAACTTCGCGCTCATCTCGGCCATTCCGCGTTCAGCGAAGCTGAGCGCGGCCCCCTTCGTCAGCGGCGCAAGAGCGCCGCTGCCACCTCCCCCGGCCTTCGGCGAGGGAGGACGTCCGGCTCACGGGATCTGGAGCGTCGTGCCCTTGGAATAGCCGCCGATGGAGATGCCGCGGCCATAGGCGGGCGTCAGCGTGATGCCGAGGAAGCGCCAGTTGTAGTCGAACCACACGCCGATTGCGAGCGAGGCGCCGGACTTGGCGAAGGCGTCCTTGACATGCTCGCCCCCCTTGGCGGCCTTGAGCGCCGCGCCGAGCTTGGCGATCTCGAAGACACCGAAGGCGAAACCGTGATAGTCGCCGCCGAGGGCGTTGTTGTCGTCGACCCAGCAACCATAGTTGACGCCGGCGCTTGCGCCTGCGTTGGGGCCGAAGCTGTAGCTGCCGGCGGCATACCAGTAGGCGTTGCGCTGCGGTGTGGCGCCCTCGCGCGCCGCCTTGCGGATATCGACCGCCATGCCGCTCTCTCCCGCGGCGCCGATGATGGCGTCCGCTCCGGCAGTGGCGCCGAGCGTCCAGGTGTTGAAGGCGTCGAACCCGCACGGGTTGACGCCCGTCGCCTGCGAGGCGTCGGCCGCCAGCGCGCTGTCCTTGGCCTTGAGGCGCGTCGTCGTGCTGCTGTCGTTCGACAGGGTGAGCGCGGCGATCATGGCGTCGGCCAGGTGCGGGGCAAGCTCTTCGGCCTTTGCGAGGCCGCGTTCGCGGGCAATGCCGGCATCCGTCAGCGTGCAGGCGTTGAACTTGCTGGGATCATCGCCCGTGAGCAGGTTGCGATCATAGTATTCTGGGCAGCTGTAGCAGCGCCCGGTGAGCAGGTGCTGGAACGATCCCTCAGGGCAGTACGCGCTGTCCCGCGTGCGCGTGGCGCGGGCCCGCTTGACGCCAACCAGCCGCGAGCAAGCGCGTGCGTCGGTGACGGCGTAGGCCGTGCGGTTGAAGCCCTCGCACGAATAGCATTTGCCGTGCCCGATATCGAGGAACCAGCCCTTCTGGCAGTCGGTGCCGATGAGGCCGGTGGGATTCTTCGGTCCGATGGCGCGCTTGAAGTCCTCGCGCAGCGGCCTCTCGCACGCATCGGCGCCGGTCACCGGAAAGATGGTGCGCGCGGGCGTGGCGCTTGGGCAGCTCCAGCAATCGCCGCGGCCGATGTCCAGGAACGAACCGGCTGGGCACCCCATCGTGCCGGTGAAGGTTGCCGGCTCTTCCCTGATGATGCCCTGCGCGTATGACGCGTGCGGAAACATGAAGAAGGCGGCTGCGGCGGCGCTGATGCAGCGGGCCAGGGCCGTCAGACGGGACTTGCGAAACATGATGTTCCCCCTTGTGTCTAGTCCTCCATGCAGAGGTCTAGCACAGGGCGGATGAAGCTCAGACAACGAATTGCACGCAATCGCAGCCGGCGCGCCGGCGCGCTAATCGATGGCCTCGCGCTTCTTGCCCGTCTCCGACACGTAGAGCTGCTGACCTGCCTCGTTGAACTTCGCACTCATCTCGGCCATGCCGCGTTGGCGTTCGGCTTCGGTGGTCGCCGCGCCTCGTGGTTCGACGGGCGCCGCCTTCGGCGGCTGCTCACCGTGAGGCGCTAGGAGAGAGCCGTCATTAAGTCTGGCCGTGTAGTCGCGCACGTCCTGCGTGATCTTCATCGAGCAGAATTTCGGGCCGCACATCGAGCAGAAGTGGGCGGTCTTGTGGGCGTCTTTCGGGAGGGTGGCGTCGTGGAATTTCTGGGCGGTTTCGGGATCGAGCGACAGGTTGAACTGGTCTTCCCAGCGGAATTCGAAACGGGCGCGACTCAGGGCGTCGTCGCGGAGTTTGGCAGACGGATGGCCCTTGGCAAGGTCAGCAGCATGGGCTGCGATCTTGTAGGTGATGACGCCGACTTTCACGTCGTCGCGGTCGGGCAGGCCGAGGTGTTCCTTCGGCGTGACGTAGCAGAGCATGCTGGTGCCGAACCAGCCGATCATCGCGGCGCCGATGCCGGAGGTGATGTGGTCATAGCCGGGGGCGATGTCGGTGGTGAGGGGGCCGAGGGTGTAGAACGGCGCCTCGCCGCAGATCTTGAGCTGCTTCTCCATGTTCACCTTGATCTTGTGCATCGGCACGTGGCCGGGGCCCTCGATCATCACCTGGCAGCCCTTGTCCCACGCGACTTTGGTGAGCTCGCCGAGGGTTTCGAGTTCGGCAAATTGTGCGGCGTCGTTGGCGTCGGCGATGGAGCCGGGACGGAGGCCGTCGCCCAGCGAGAACGAGACGTCGTAGGCGGCCATGATATCGCAGATCTCGTCGAAGCGTTCGTAGAGGAACGACTCCTTGTGACGCGAGAGCATCCAGCGCGCCATGATGGAGCCGCCGCGGGAGACGATGCCGGTGACTCTCTTTGCTGTCAGATGGATATAGCGGAGGCGCACGCCGGCGTGGATGGTGAAGTAGTCGACGCCCTGTTCGCACTGTTCGATCAGCGTGTCCTTGTAGACTTCCCAGTCGAGCTTGTCGGGATCGCCGCCGACTTTTTCGAGCGCCTGGTAGATCGGGACGGTGCCGATGGGGACGGGGGCGTTGCGGATGATCCACTCGCGGATGTTGTGAATGTTGCGGCCGGTGGAGAGGTCCATGACCGTGTCCGCGCCCCAGCGGATGGACCAGACCATCTTCTCGACTTCTTCCTCGACCGAGGAGGTGACCGCGCTGTTGCCGATGTTGGCGTTGATCTTCACCAGGAAGTTGCGGCCGATGATGACGGGCTCGAGCTCCGGGTGGTTGATGTTGGCGGGGATGATGGCGCGGCCGCGGGCGATTTCGCTGCGCACGAATTCGGGGGTGATGAAGGGCGGGATCTCGGCGCCGAAATCTTCTCCATCGGCGCGGCGCTCTTCCGCTCCGGCGGCCATGGCGTCGCGGCAGATGTTTTCGCGGTGGGCGACGTAGGCCATCTCGGCGGTGATGATGCCGGCGCGGGCGTATTGGAGTTGGGTGAGCGCCTTGCCGGGCCTGGCGCGCAGCGGTGTGCGCAGGTTGGGGAACTCAGTTACCAGCTTTTCGAGGGAGACGTTGCCGTTGTCTTCCGGCTTCACGTGGCGGGCGGTGTAGGCCTCGGTGTCGTTGCGGGCGGCGATCCAGGGCGAGCGGATGGGGGGCAGACCCTTGTCGACATCGATGGCGATCGCCGGATCGGTGTAGGGGCCGGTGGTGTCGTAGACGCGGACCGGCTCTTCCTTCGCGCTGGGGTGCAGGGCGATCTCGCGGAAGGGGACGCGCACGTCTCCCATTTCTGGCGGGAAGCCGGGGGCGGGCGAGTAGAGCTTGCGCGAGGCCGGCAGCGGGCCGGTGGTGACGCGGAAAGGTTCAAGCGACTTCGGATCGACGTTCTTGTTCATGGTGTCTCCGTTTGCGCCGAGATGATCGAGTAGGTGATTTGAAGTAGAAATCCGAAGACCAGCAGCACCAGGCCCAAGTGGCCGATCTTTTCGCTTCGCTGCTGCTTCGGCCGATCGTAAGATTCAAGCATGAGTGCTCCACCTCCCGGGTTACTCTTGAAGGCGAAGAAATAGACGAGCAGCACGCCGACCACATCAAACACGAGCCCGATGATGTTCAGGTAGATGGGGTTGTTCACGAGGCCGTCTCCAGGAAGTGTTCTTCGATGATCGCCTTGGCTTCGATCGGGCGCTCGATGTGCTCGATGGCGAAGGCGCGGACATTGGTGTCGTCGTGCTTGCGCAGCACGAAGAGATCAGGCGCGCTACGGCGGCCGCCGAGGATGAGGCCGGCGATGTCGTGGGTATCGACTTCGTCGACGACTGCGCCGGAAGCGTCCAGCGCGATCAGGCGCGTCGATGTGGCGGCGAAGCGGACGGAGGCGGGGAGCTTCGGATTGAGGCGGCCGAGCTGGGCGAGAAAGACGACGGCGAAGGTCAGCGCCAGCGCGGCATAGAGCGGCGCGCCGACGGCCGTGCCGAGATTGGGTGTGGCGTTGGCGATGAAGAGGCTCTCGTAGAGCTTGTAGCCGAAGGCGCCGGAGAGGACGATCGAGGCGAGGCCGAGAAGGATCGCCACGGTGCGGCGGCGCGAGACTTCGGCGCGGCGGAGTTTCGTTGATGCGTCGGCGCGCCAGACGATGCGCTCGTCGGGGTGGAGGTGGGGAGTCCAGAAGGCTTCGTCGTCCATGTGCTCCCGTCCCTTCGCCGGCATGACCCGGATCAGGTTCTAAGGGTGCTTGCGCGGTCACTTTCAGGCTTTCGCCGTCCGGCTATGGCGTCAATCTCAGCAGGCTTCCGCCCGCGCCCCTCGGATGAGGCGGGACACTAGCGCAACACGGCAGGTCTTAGAAGGCCTGTACGCGACGCCATATTTCCCGGGGGCGGGTTTCGCCCCGGCGCCAATTCGGCTATGGAACGCGCCACAGAAAACCTCCCCGACGGCGAGACGATGACCGGACACGCCCTTACGCCGCGCGAGCGCTGGCTCGCCTTCGCCATCCTCTGCCTCGGCGACATCATGATCGTGCTCGATTCGACGATTGTGAACGTTGCGCTGCCGACCATCCGCGAAAGCCTGGGCTTTACGGAGACCGAGCTGGTGTGGGTGGTGAACGCCTATCTGCTGACGTTCGGCGGCTTCATGCTGCTGGGCGGGCGGATGGCGGACCTCTACGGGCAGAGGCTGCTCTTCCTGATCGGTATCGTGGTGTTCACGGCGTCGTCGGCCGCGTGCGGGCTTGCTGTGACGCAGGAGATGCTGGTCATCGCGCGGGCGGTGCAGGGTCTGGGCGGGGCAGTGGTGTCGGCGGTGGCGCTGTCGCTGATCATGAACCTCTTCCCGGACGGGCCCGAGCGCGTGCGGGCGATGGGATACTTTGGCTTCGTGATGGCCGGCGGCGGCAGTGTCGGCGTGCTGCTGGGCGGCGTGCTGACGGGATCGCTCGACTGGCGGTCAATCTTCCTGGTCAATTTGCCGATCGGGGGGCTGGTCTTCTTCCTGGCGCTGCGGCTGCTGCCCGAGGGGCGGAGCGAATCTGCGTCGCGTCATCTCGATGTGGCGGGAGCGGTTGCCATCACGGCCTCGCTGCTGCTTGCGGTCTATGCGGTGGTGAACGGCGAGGAGGCCGGCTGGGCCTCGGCGCAGACATTGGGAATGATCGCGGCGGCTGTCGTGCTGTTGCTGGTCTTTCTGGTGATCGAGGGACATGTGAAGGCGCCGCTGGTGCCGCTCGGCCTGTTCCGCTTACGCAACATATCGGTGTCGAACGTCGTCGGCGTGTTGTGGGCGGCGGCGATGTTCGCGTGGTTCTTTCTTTCGGCGCTCTACATGCAGCTGGTGCTCGGCTATGGGCCGATGCAGGTGGGCCTCGCCTTCCTGCCGTCCAACCTGATCATGGGCGCGTTCTCCTATTCGCTGTCGGCGAAGATGGTGAACCGGTTCGGGATCAGACGGCCGCTCGCCTGGGGACTGCTGTGCGCGGCGGCAGGACTTGCGCTGTTCGCGATGGCGCCGGCGAACGGGTCATTCGTCGTGCACGTACTGCCGTCGATGCTGCTGCTCGGCGTCGGCGCGGGCATGGCGTTCAACCCGGTGCTGCTTGCGGCGATGAGCGATGTGGAGCCGAAGGATTCCGGGCTGGCGTCGGGGATCGTCAATACGTCCTTCATGATGGGGGGATCGCTGGGCCTTGCCGTATTGGCGAGCCTTGCGGCGATTGCGACGAAGTCCGCCCTGGCGAACGGCGCATCGACGCCCGAGGCGCTGACGGCGGGCTACAGCGTCGCGTTCTGGGTCGGCGCGGGATGCGCGGCGCTAGCGGCCGCGCTGGGGGGCGTGCTGCTGCGCGAGCGGCCGCATGGCGAAGGCGAGCCGGCGCCGGCGGCGATGCACTAGGCGGCGCAAGGCGGGGCCTTGTCTCCGTCGCTCACAAGTTCAGGCCGGGCAGTCTTTCCAGTGCGCGGCGAGGGCGTCGCGCCAGACCTGTTTGCCGTCTTTCTCGTTGAAAGCATCGAGGGCGAGGTGGAAATCCTCGTAGCCGGGATGGTTAGGGAGGCTGAGGTCGGCCTCGACGACGTGGCCGCGATTAGGATCGAACTTGATGACGCCGCCGCCGCCTGAGCCGAACGGTTCGCCGGAGACGGCGAAGATGGGCTGCTTGCTGTGGACAATAAGTTCCGCGCGCGCCCTGCCGAGCTTTCGCACGAGGGGCGATGAGCCGTCGGGCCAGGCCATGACGAGGCCGAAGGAGAAGTCCGTGAACTTGCGCGTGGTCGTTCCGGGCGCCTCGCCGGCGCCGAACAGAGCGAACTCGGCAAAATCGAAATCGTACATGCGCCAGGGGGCAGGCGGAGCGGCGAGCGTTTCGTTTGGGGCTGCCTTCGGATCGCCGAGGCGGATCGAGAGTTTGCGCGTCTTCGGGTCGAAATCGAGGAAAGCTTGCGGGTCCTGCGTTCCGTCGCGCTTGAGGCGGCCGCCCACGAGGCGCGTGGCTTCCTTCGTCGCGCGATCGAAGACGGCGGTGACGTAGGCGGCGTCGGTGCAGCGTTCCACCATTTTCGCGACGTGCAGTTCCGTCGCCGAGATGACGTGGACGTAGATGCGTTCGGACCGCGTGCCGTTCTGGTTGGAGCGCGTGTAGGTGAGCGTCGTGCCGTCGGGATTGCGCCCGGGCTTGGGACGTGCCGCCTCCTCCCTGCGGATTTCAGCAAGCCGCTCGGCTGACGGAGCGCGGAAGAAATCCTGGGGGATGGGCTTGTAGAGCTTCTCCTGCGGTTCATCGAACGCGGCGGCGAGCAACGCCGTCAGCGCGAGGCAGGTTCGCAGGAGAAATTTCCGACCCATGCGGAGAGACTACGCCCGGTCGCCGCAGGATCAAAGCGTGACGGCGGCGCCGAACTTCAGCGGGCTTTGGCCCGCGCGCGCCTCGGATGAAGCGGGGAGACTGGCGCAACAGGCGGTCAGGTCAAACGAGCGCGGCGATGTAGGCGGCGGCGCTGGCGAGGCCCAGAAGCGTGCGGACGGCGTGGAGCTGCCCCCATCTTGAAAGGAGCGTGCGCGTTTCCGCGCCGGCCTGATCGGGCGGCGTGGCTTTGAGGCGGTTGTTGACCGGCGCGATGACGAACAGCGTCCAGGGCCAGGCGGAGAGAACCAGCAGACCGCCTATGCCGGCGGCGAGCGATCCCTCGACAAGCCACGCGGCGAGGCCGAGCAGTCCGCCCACCATGGCGAGGCTCGCCTGCATCAGCGCGCCCTTGGCGTAGCTTGGTTTCCATTGCCGGAGCGCGTTCGTATCGTCGAGCGCAAGACGCGCCGGGTGTTCGGCCAGATTGACGTAAAGCGCGGCGCCGGCGAAGGCGGTCGAGGCTGCGAGGCCGAGGACTGTGAGGATCATATCGCTTTCTCCGCAGCTTCGCCTCAAGCGGAAATGGCGGCGCGGCCCAAGAGACCGAGAGCGAGAAAGACGGCGCCGAGGATGAGGACGATGACTCCCCACAGACGGACGCGGCCGGGCGAGGCGCCGGCGGCGCTGGCGAATTTGAGGAGGCCGGCGGGCGCGGCGAGCAGGAGCAGGCTCTTGATCAGGATGACCCAGCCCATCAGCGAGACGAGGCCGGCGAGGAGGTCGGTCCAGTGGTTATGGAGCACAACCAGCGCCAGGCCGAGGAAGAGGGTGAAAATCGCGGTCACCAGAGTGAGGCCGGGCGAGCGTTCGAAATCGGCGATGGCGGCGCCCATGCGGGTTGGGGTGGCCAGGGCCGCCACGGCTAGTATGATGATGGCGAGGCCATAGACGCGCGCAAGCTGCAGCGTCGTAACGGCAAGGGTCTCGAACATTAGGAAACTCCGATACGCCGCAAGCTAGCGCACGAACGGCGCCAAGGTTCCTCAGTCTTTTGCGCAACGCGCCTACTGCTCCGGCGCGGCCTGCGGCGTTGCGGTGTCGTCCGAAGCCGTGTTGTCGTTGGCCGGCGTATCGAAGCCCAGACACGAGCGGCGCGTGCGGTCGGTCAGTTTGTCGAAGCCGATGAAGTCGAGGAAGCCGCAGCGCGCGGCGGGATCGTTTCGCCAGAGCCAGGGCGGCAGGAATTCGCCCGCATGCAGACCGGCACGGGCGCGCAGCGCCGTATCGACATCCGGCTTGTAGATCGACTTCACGCCGAAAGCGTCCTCGTAGAGGTGGGCGTAGCCGTCACGCGCCATAGCCTGCGCGATGTCGACTTCCGCCTTGTCCGTGCCCAGGCGGCACATCACGATGGGACGGCCATAGGTTTCCTCCGGGACCGGCAGCTGGGCTGGTGGAAGGCGCCGGCCTTCCGGATCGACCGGCGGACCGCACCAAACCAGCTTGCCGGCGACGAGTTCAGCGAGGTGCGCGCCTGCGATCCCGCCGCACTCGAACGGCTCGCCAGTCGCCGAGCGGCAAAGCTGGTCGCGCTCAGGCGCGTCGATGCCCCAGAGGCGGAGGGAAATGTCGCCCATGCGGATGGTGTCGCCATCGATAACGTCTTCAGCGGTGACGGTGTTGAGATAGACCTTGCGTTTGGCGACGCCGCCGAACCCGACGCTGGTGATCATCAGGGCGATGAGGCCGCCGGCGATGGCGCCGATGAGCGCGATATTGATCGGCCGCTCGGCCCGCTCTACGCCTTCGCCCGGCGTGAACGCGACCAGGGCGACCAGGGCGACGCATACGGCGAGGATGAGGAAGGCGTCGAACATCGGCCCGATGGCCGGACCGACACTGGCCCAGTTGCCGCCGAGGGACTGGGCGAGGACGCTATCGCCCGGATTGCCGATGTGGGCGAAGAAATCCCCGAGGACAGCGAAGAGGCCGGTGTGCCCGACGCCGAAGGCAAGCCACGCAGCCACGCCAAGCGCAACGGCGCCGCCGAGCCAGATCAGTCCGCGCCAGTGAAGCTTGATCTGGCGTGTGCTGAACAGGAACAGCAGCAGGGCAAAGGCAAGCAACGCAAACGGCATAATGGTCACGGCTCACCTCGCATCTGCTTAGATTGCACGCGATCGGGCGCATATACTTTGAGCCGCGTCAAACGGACGGTCGTTGGATGGGCGATACGTTCGCGGCTGCGGGCGACTAGTCCTTCATGTGCGCGTGCTGGTCGATCTGGATCCAGGTCTGCTCGGAGAAGGCCGGTGTCGGAGAAGAGGGTGAGTTGAAGGGTGAGGGCCGAAAGGGTCTCGAACGTGGGAAGCTCCGATACGCCGCAAGCTAGAGTGCCAAAGGGGCGGAGGTTCCGTCAGGGCCGCGCGGAATTCGATGACATTGCGATTTGCTCAAGGATTAGCGCGCGAACGGCTTCAATGTCGGGGACGTTGTCGATGTAGCCCTTCATGCCGAGTCGTTGCGACGTGAAGTGGCTCCACTTACCGGAGGGCGTGAAATGCTGGAAAACCTGCCCGCCGAACTTGATCACGCCCAGGCCCGAATGGCTGCGACCCCAATCTGCGTCCATCTTGCCATAGTCGATATACGTCCAGCTTCTTGGCGGGAGCGTTCGCAGAATGATGACGCGGCGGGACGTGCAGGCGAAGACGTAGGACCATTCACCGACAAAATACCATACAGACGAGACTGCGAGGATCTGGGAAATCGGCGTCACCCGCGACCATGGCGAGACGGGCAGCGCAAATGCACAGAAAAAAATGCCGAACATCAGAAAGAAGTACCACTGACGCCAGCTTGGGCTTCGCTGTGCGACGGCCCAGAGGATTTCCTCGTCGGGCGGAAGAACGCGGCGCAGGGCTCGCTCCGCCTTCGGATCAATGGTCAGTCCCCCCGCCGGCACGTCTAGCTCTCCTTCATGTGCGCGTGCTGGTCGATCAGGATCCAGGTCTGTTCGGAGAAGGCGAGGAGGTCGCCCGTGTCCGAGAACAGCGCCGTGCCGGCGAAGTGTTTGCGGCGTTCGTGGCCATTCGACCAGGCGACGGCGACAATGGGGCGGCTGGCGCGCGGGCGCTCGATGATCCTGGCGGACAGGCGGCCGAGGAGGATCGGCTCCTTGTCGACGGCGAAGGCGCCGGGGCAGTCGAGCGCCGCCCAAAGGAATTCCGGGGCGATGCGGTCGTTGGCGCCGATGAGGTCGGGCGTCGGTATCCACGGTGCGGCGACGATGGGAAACATGTTGGGATTGTCGACGCCGGCCGGGTCCTTGGTCCAGTCCGGGAAGATGCGGAGGCCATCGCCGACGGCGCGGGCGGGGCCGCAGACAAAGCAGGTGGGCAGCACATGGTCCTGCGCGCCGCGGAAGGTGGAGGCGGCGAGCTTCGCGGCTTCGAGGCCCGGCGATTTCACATCAGGTGTGTCGAGGCTCACGGGTTTCAGCGACATGACGAGCACGCGCGTCGCGGCATCGTCCGTCATGATGTCGAGGCCTTCGTCGGTCGCGTGTGCGCGCAAGGTCTGGTTGAGCGGGATCGCGGCGCGTAGCGTCGCTTCGGCTGCATCGCTGCCGAGATAGCGCACGGCAAGGCCGGCGGAATAGCCGCCATTGCCGGAAGCCACGGGGCCGTTGAACCTGCTGCCGATCCGGATGGTCTGAGTCATGCCGGCAAGATTAGCGGCGCAGGCGCCGGCGTCTAGCCAACGATCACGAGAGCTTCGACGCGGCGGTTTTTCGCCATGTTGGCCGCGGTGTCGTTGGGCGCCAGCGGCTGGACTTCGCCGTAGCCGACAGTGTCGATCACGGCTTCCGCCACGCCATTGGCAGTCAGGAAGTCGCCGACGGCTTCGGCGCGGGCGCGGGAGAGATCGACGTTGACTGCGTCGGAGCCGGTAGCGTCGGTGTGGCCTTCGAGGACGACACGGACCTTGGAATGGCCCTTGATGCTGGCGGCGAGATCCTTCAGCACCGCCGTGGCGCCGGGCTTGAGCTGGGCTTTGCCGGTGTCGAAGAGGACGGCGCTGTCGAAGACCGTGCGGCTGGCGGAGCCGATGGCGGCGACGGCGTCGATGTCGGCGCCGGCGTTCGCGGCGGTGCAGGCATGCTCGTGGTCGGCGATTTTCACATAGCGGAACGTGTCGGCGGGTTTCACCTTGCCCTTGATATCAAGCGCGGTGGTTGCGCCGGCGATGCGGCCGACATCGATCCAGGACTCGCCGTCTTTCGAGACCGAGATGTCGGTCTGTTCGACGTCCTTGGCGGTTTCGAAGACGTAGAGGTCAGGGCCTTCGACATCGGTCAGGGCGTTGTCGGTGAACCGCACGACCAGCTCGCCGCCGCAGCCGAGCGTGACATAGCTGTCGTCGACGCCGGATTTGAAATCGGCGGCGCCGGTGGCTTTCTGGGCAATGGACTCGCCGTTGCGCGAGGACGTACCCGGCTTGAAGGAGACGACTTCGTCGGCGAAGGAGAGATCGCCCATCGGCAGCGTGACGTCGCCGCCGCGTCCATTGGGGTAGGTCTTCGACTGTGCATGTGCGGTTGCGGCAAAGGCCGGGGTGGCCAGCATCAGGCAAACGGCTAGCGTGCGGACGGACATGGTGATCCTCTCGTGATGGGTCGGGCGAGCGAAAAGCTCACCGGTCAACTGATTGGCGAACGCGTTGCGCGAGAGACTGTTCCGGGTTCCGCGAAGTTCCGTCGAGGTAAGGCTATTTCTCGATCGCGAGGCCGGCCTCGCGCCAGGCTTTCATGCCGCCGTCGAGGGCGGCGGCGTGCATATAGCCGAGCGAGCGGAGCGTGGCGGCGGCGAGCGTCGAGATCTTGCCGAATTCACATACCGCGACGATGCGGACAGTTGGATCGGGGAAGGCGTCGTTGACGCGCAGTTCGAGCTGGCCGCGCGGCAGGAACGTGGCGCCGGGAAGGTGGCCGGCGTCGTAGGCGTCCTTCTCGCGCACATCGAGCACGATGAGATCGTTGCGGCGGGCGGTAAGGCGCGAGGAAAGCTCGCTCATCGAGATGAAGGGTGTAGCGGCGGCGGCTTCGGCCAGCAGTTGCGACACCGATTTGCGGCCGCTCATGTTGACGCGCAGCGCTTCG
>JAUYPV010000093.1 GCA_030697555.1 Hyphomonadaceae bacterium | reverse complement strand
CGGGATCCGCGTTTCTTCTTGTCTACCGGTAGAGCTGGGCAACCAGCAAAGCCAAATCACGCGGGCGATCCCGCGTCCCCGGCCCTCCATCTGGAGGCGCACACAGCGAACCGGACGGCATCAGCCGGTCCGAATGCGGAGGCGCGCCAACCCCTCAGCAAAAACGCCCACAAAACAACACCCACTGCCTGTCCATGCACAGCGACAAGCAAGCCGTGGATATCGTAGAATCAAGTCGCGATTCACAGGAACGATGGGGCTACAGAAGGTCCATGCCGAAGGACCACGATCTCCCGCAGCAGACGCCGCCGCCGCACAACCTCGCCGCCGAAATGGCGGTGCTGGGCGCGATCCTGTTCGACAACAACGCGTACCAGCGCGTGTCCGATTTCCTGAAGCCGCGCGACTTCTACGCCCCGGCCAACTCGATCATTTTCGACGTCCTCGAACGCATGATCTCCGGCGGCCGTGTCGCCGACGGCGTCGTCCTGCGCGAGCACTTCGAGCATGAAGCCTCGCTCTCCGAAATCGGCGGCGCCCGCTATCTCGCCGACCTGCTCGACAGCGCGGCGTTCGGCCCCGAGATCTACGACTACGCCAGGCTGGTTCACGACCTCGCCCTCCGCCGCGAGCTGATCCAGATCGGCGCGGAGATGGTGCAGAAAGCCACCAAGGCCGAGATCGACGAGCCTGGCGAGAAACAGATCGAAGCTGCCGAGAAACAGCTTTTCACGCTCGCCGAACGCGGCGCCGGCGCATCCGGTTTCGTGCCCTTCAACAACGCGCTCGCCCAGTCGATCAAGACCGCCACCCTCGCCTTCAAGCGCGATGGCAAGATCGCCGGCGTGCCGACGGGCCTCGATGAACTCGACCGCATGCTCGGCGGCCTGCACAAGTCCGACCTCGTCATCATCGCCGCGCGCCCCTCGATGGGTAAGACGGCGCTCGCCACCAACATGGCCTACTACGCAGCCAAGCATTGCAAGCGTTCCGTCGCCGCCAATGGGCAGATGAAGACGGACGAAGGCGGCGTCGTAGGATTCTTCTCGCTCGAGATGTCGTCCGATCAGCTTGCCGCCCGCGTCCTCGCAGATATTTCAGGCGTGCCGTCCGACAAGATGCGCCGCGGCGACCTCTCGCAGCGCGACTACGAGGATATCCGCGAAGCCGCCAGCACGATGGAAGGCCTGCCGCTCTACATCGACGACATGGGCGGCATCTCGATCTCGCAGCTCTCCGCCCGAGCGCGCCGCCTGCAACGCACCGTCGGCCTCGACCTGCTCATCATCGACTACCTCCAGCTCATCACGCCGGCGGGCAATCGCCGCAACGATGGCCGCGTGCAGGAAGTGACCGAGATCACCAAGTCGCTGAAGGCGCTGGCCAAGGAACTGGCCATCCCCGTCATCGCGCTGTCGCAGCTCTCGCGCGCGGTGGAACAGCGCGAGGACAAACGCCCGCAGCTCTCCGATCTGCGTGAATCTGGCTCCATCGAGCAGGACGCCGACGTCGTCATGTTCATCTACCGCGAGGCCTACTACCTCGAACGCCTCGAGCCGAACCAGGACGACCCGAAATACGCCGACTGGAAGGCCGCGGTGGACGCCAAGTACAACGTCGCCGAGATCATCATCTCCAAACAGCGCCACGGCCCCATCGGCAAAGTGGAGGTCGGCTTCAGCCCCGCGCGCGTCCGGTTCTCGAACCTCGACCGGCGCTATGGAGTCGACGACGGCCCGGGCGGCGGCGGACGCCCAGGGTCTGGCCGCACGCAATTCCTGCCGGACGGCAGGGAATAACCAATCTTCCCGTCGGTGCACAAACCCATTAGCGATTGAGAATGTTCGGACCCCGGGCCCTGATCAATCTCGACGCCATCGCCGACAACTGGCGCATGTTCGCGCGCCGCGCGGGCGGGGGCCAAGCTGCGGCGGTGGTGAAGGCGGATGCCTATGGGCTGGGCGCGGCGCACGTCGGCCCTGCCTTGGCGGATGCCGGCTGCACACGTTTCTACGTCGCCTGGCCGATCGAAGGCGCGCGCCTCCGCGACATACTCGGCCGCGCGCCGGAGATCGCGGTGTTCCATGGCCCCACCGAAGACACGCTCGGCGCTTTTGAGGCGCACGATCTCGAACCGGTGCTGAACTCGATCCCGCAGGTGGACCTGTGGCTGGGCAGCCGCCTCAGCAAGCGCCGCGCCTCGCTCCACCTCGACACCGCGATGAACCGGCTCGGCGTGCCGCATGTTGAGTGGGCGGAAGCCGCACAGAAACTCCCCCACCCGCGCCGCCTGCTCAGCCATCTCGCGTGCGGCGACGAGTTCGGGCATCCGCTCAATGCGCAACAGCAGGCGCGCTTCGCGGCCGCCCGTGCCTTGTGGCCGGAGGCGCGGCGCAGCTTCTCCGCGACCGGCGGCGCCTATCAGGGTCCGGGCTTCACGCTGGAAGAAATCCGCCCCGGCATCGGCCTTTATGGCGGTGGTCCGAACCCTGCCGATGGCGACGCTCCTAAACCCGTCCTGACTCTGACCGCACCCGTCTTGCAGGTCCGCAATGTGAAAGCCGGCGAGACTGCGGGCTATGGCGCGACATGGACAGCTGGCAAGGATTGCACGCTTGCGACCGTGGGCCTGGGCTACGCCGATGGATTCTTGCGTGCGGCTTCGAACAAGGGCATGGGCGTAATCGGCGGGATCAAGCGGCCCATCGTCGGCCGCGTTTCAATGGACCTGATCGTAGTGGATGTGACAGGCACAAACGCGAAGCCGGGGGATGAAATCGAGTTCGTGGGACCCAACATGCCCCTTTCGGAGGCAGCGGTGTCCATGGGCACGATCGATTACGAATTCCTGACGCGTCTCGGTTCGCGGGTCGAACGCGTCTGGTCGGGGGCTGAATGACCGCCGTCCCCGCCCGCCCCACCGTCCCCGCCGTCATCCGCCCGTTCCAGCTCATCGGACGCACGGTGCTCGGCGCCTTCCGTGAAGTCGGCCGCATTTCGACGTTCGCAGCAGGCGTTCTGGTCGCCTGCGTCACGCCGGTGATCTATATCCGCGAATTCTTCCGCCAGTGCCTGAAGATCGGCTTCTATTCCCTGCCCGTCGTCGGCCTAACCGCCGTCTTCATCGGCGCAGCGCTCGCGCTCAACATCTACGTCGGCGGCTCGCGCTTTAACGCCGAGCAGTTCGTTCCCAACATCGTCGTCCTCGGCATCACCCGCGAGCTCGGTCCCGTCCTTGCCGGCCTGATGCTTGCCGGGCGGGTCAGCGCCGGCATCGCCGCCGAAATCGGCGCCATGCGCGTCACCGAACAGATCGACGCCCTTCTTACGCTCTCGGCAAAGCCTAGCCGCTATCTCTACGCTCCGCGCGTGCTGGCCGCGACGCTTACCCTTCCCCTCCTTGTGCTCGTCGCCGACACCATCGGCGTGATGGGCGGCTATCTGGTCGGCGTGACCTCGCTCGACTTCAACGGCTCGCTCTATCTCAAGAACACCTGGCAGTTCGTGACGGGGAACGACATCTGGTCAGGCGTTATCAAGGCGGCGGTGTTCGGCGCCATCATCGCCATCATGGGCTGCTACCAGGGCGACCGCTCCAAGGGCGGCGCCGGCGGCGTCGGCCGCGCGGCGACACTGGCCGTGGTCGGCGCTGCGGTGCTCATCCTCGCCTCGAACTACATCCTCACATCGATCTTCACGAGGATCGGCCTGTGAGCGGCACGCACATCACTTCGGCCCCGATGCTGGAACTGCGCGGTGTTCACAAACGCTTCAGCGACAAGGACGTACTGCGCGGCGTCGATCTCACGGTGGCGCCCGGCCAGTCGTTGGTCGTCATCGGTGGATCGGGCACCGGCAAGTCCGTCACCATCAAATGCGCCCTAGGCCTGATGACGCCGGAAAAGGGCGAAGTCTTTTTCGACGGCCTTCCCGCCAACACCTCGAAAGCCATCGCCGCCCTCCGCCGCCGCACCGGCATGCTGTTCCAGGGCGGCGCGCTGTTCGACAGCCTGACCGTCTGGGAAAACGTCTCCTTCGCGCTGATGTACCGCGACGGCATCGGCCGAGGCGAAGCCAAGAAGCGCGCCATCGAAACACTCGCCAAAGTCCATCTCGGCGCCAGCGCCGCCGACCTCCGCCCCGCCGAACTCTCCGGCGGCATGCAGAAGCGCGTCGCCCTCGCCCGCGCCATCATCGCCAAGCCCGACCTCATCTTCTTCGACGAACCCACCACCGGCCTCGACCCCATCACCGCCGACGCCGTCAACAACCTAATCGTCGAACAGGTGAGGGCGCTCGGCGCCGCCGCCATCACCATCACCCACGACATGGCTAGCGTCCGCAAGATCGCCGACGAAGTCGCCATGCTGCACGAAGGCAGGATCATCTGGCGCGGTCCCGTCTCGAAGCTCGACGCCTCCGGCAGTCCCCACATCGACCAGTTCGTTCACGGCCGCGCCCAAGGCCCCATCCAGCCAGCGATCTAGCCGCGCACGGCCCGCCACGCCGCGATCATCGCCTCGACCGACCTGTCGACATCGGCCTCAGTCGTCGCCTCGCCGATCACCGATATCCGCATCACCCAAGCCCCCCGCCACTGCGCCCCGCCCGTGAAACAGACTCCATCCGACTGAATCCGCGCGATGGTTTTCCGCGTGCGATCATCATCGCCAAACCTGACAACAACCTGATTGAGCACGACATCGTTCATGATCTCGACGCCCGGCTCGGCGCCCAGCTTGTCCGCAAACCGCCGCGCCAGCGCACAATGCCGCGAGATCATTTCCGCGATCCGCCTGCGCCCCAGATGCCGGATCATTGCCCACGTCGCAAAGCCACGCGCCCGGCGCGAAAGCTCCGGCGTATAGTCGGAAGGATTGCGCCCGCCATCACCCGCGCCCGGCAAATAGCTAGCCGAAATCTGCATCGCGCGCTGATGCGCCTCCACGTGCCGCACAATGGCGTAGCCACAATCATACGGCGTCTGCAGCCATTTGTGTCCGTCGACCGCCCACGAATCCGCCTCGTCGATCCCTTTGGCGAGATGCGCGCGATCCGGCGTCGCCCGCGCCCACAGACCGAATGCGCCATCGACATGTACCCATGCGCCTTTGGCGTGCGCGGCTGCGATGATCGGCTCGAACGGATCAAAAGCGCCTGTATTGATCTGGCCTGCCTGCACAATGGCGATGATGGGCCCAGAAGCCCCGCCTAGCGTCATTTTGAAAGCCTCGGGCAGGATTGCCCCGTTGTGATCCACGGCGACGCGCACCACGCGGCTCTGCCCCAGCCCAAGATATTTGAGGGCAGCAAAAACGGTGGAATGTGCTTCCTCGCCGAGCAGCACCGTGATCTCCGGCGCGCCGAACAAGCCATCCGCTTCGACATCCCAGCCAGCCTTGCGCAGCACTTCGTTGCGCGCAGCAGCGAGGCAGGTGAAGTTCGCCATGGTCGCGCCGGTGGTGAAGCCAACGGAGCATTCGCGCGGCAGGTCGAACAGCTCCAGCAGTGCATTCGCCGCCTGCTCCTCCGCAGCCGCCGCGGAGGGCGTGGCCAGATGGTTGCCGGCATTCTGACCCCACAGGCCAGTCAGCCAGTCAGCCGCCACGCCGACCGGATTGCTCCCGCCCATGACCCAACCGTGAAAACGTGGACCGGTTATAGCCGCGAGCCCCGGCTCGGCATGATCGATCAGCTCCCGCATCACCTGGTCCGCCGGCACGCCCTCGTCCTGAACCGGCAACCGAAATCGCTCCACCTGTTCCGGATAGCTGGCTATGGGCCGGTGAATACGCTCGCCATCCTCGGCGCGGCGCTGGGCGGCATAGTGCGCGATGTTGGCGTAAAGCGTTTCGAGGGCTGTCTTGTCCATGGTCCTGGCTCGCGGCGTGTCCGTGTGACGCCGCGCAAGCTAGACGAGCGGGCGCGGCGTCACGACGGAAAAAGCGACATGGCAGTCGAGAGGATTTCTCCTCCCTACGCAGCAGGCGCCGCGAAAGGCGTCGACTTCATGAGGTCGACTTCCTCCGGCGTCATCTCTGCAGGCGTGTTGGCGAACAGCGGCGTCGAAAGATAGCGCTCGCCGGTATCCGGCAGCATGGCGAGAATGTTGGCGCCTTTCGGGGCTTCCTTCGCAATCTCAACAGCGCCGGCGAAGGTAGCGCCGGATGTGATGCCGACGAACACGCCTTCCTTGGCCGCAAGCTCCTGGCTCCACCTCATCGCGTCGGGAGCAGCGACCGTCAGGATCTTGTGCAGTTTTGACAGGTCCACTTCGCTGGTCAGCTTGGGAATGAAGTCCGGCGCCCAGCCCTGCATCGGGTGCGGCTTCCAGGCCGAGTGGCCGCCATGCGGCGTACCATCGGCATTCCGCTCCTGCGGCGCTCCGCTGGTCAGCATCGCCGCCTCGGTCGGTTCGCACTCCACGATCTTGGTGTTCGGGCTCTCCTTCGTCAGCACGCGCTGAACCCCATTTAGCGTGCCGCCCGTGCCGTAACCGGTTACGAAGTAGTCGAGACCGTCAGACTTGAAATCGTCGATGATCTCCCGCGCTGTCGTCTTCGCGTGGTAAGCGGGCTTGGCCTCGTTCTCGAACTGCCGAGTCATGAACCAGCCATGCGCCTTGGCGAGCTCGATCGTCTTGATGACCGCGCCGGTTGCTCGCAGTGCGGCTGGCGTTAGCAGAACCTTGGCGCCAAGGAAGCGCATCAGCTTGCGGCGTTCGACGCTGAAGCTCTCAGGCATGATGAGCACGAGCGGATAGCCTTTGGCGGCGCACACCATGGCGAGGCCGATACCGGTGTTGCCGCTGGTCATCTCCACGACGGTCTGTCCGGGCTTCAGTTCGCCGGATTTCTCGGCGGCCTCGATCACGCCGAGCGCCAGCCTGTCCTTCACCGAGCCAAGCGGATTGAACGCCTCGATCTTCACCCAAAGGTTCACGTGGGAAGGCGCAAGGCGATTGATCCTGACGACAGGCGTCCGGCCGACGGTTTCGACGATACTGTTATAGCGGGCCATGGGAGTTTTCCTCTGTTGGGCTCATGCTCGATCGGCCGGGACGCTACTACCGTCGCAATCCCGGGGATACATGCCGATCGTCCGGAATCATTTGCCCATCCTCCGGCGCGGCGACAAGTTCAGAAACTGTACTGGCCTGGCTACGGCGAGGCCGCGATGGTGGTGCGATGGAGAATGCGGTCATGGCCGGCATATCCGCCCGTCGCCGCGTGCAGCACCGAACGGTTGTCCCACATCAGCAGCATGTTCGGCCGCCATTTGTGGCGGTACTGGAATTCCTCCCGGCTCTGCCATTGGTACAGTTCCAGAAGTAGCGGGGTCGATTCCGCTTCTGGCATCCCCTCGATCCCGATGATGTAGCCGAAACAGGAGAACAGGCCTTCGCGGCCGGTTTCAGGATGCCGGCGAATGAGTGGATGAAGCTGGATGGCCTCGGCGTCTCTCGACGGGCGTATGTCCATCGAGCGGCCCTTGGCCTTGTCTTTCTCACCGTACGAACCTTCAGGCGCATAGGCGCGCTTCGCGGAATGGATCGCCATGCGCCCTTCGAGACGCTTGCGCATTGCCGGTGGCATTGCATCGAGCGCAGCATGTTGGTTGGCGAACAGCGTGTCGCCGCCAACGGGCGGGATGGTAATTCCATAGAGGCACGTGCCGGCAGGCGGCCTCGCCTGGAAACTCCAGTCGCTGTGCCAGTTCTCCGCAAACAGCGGCGAGGTTTCGTCGGCGAGGCGCTTTACCGCGATGACGTGATTGCGACCTGGGATCGGCGCGATGAACGGGTCCACGCCGAAGCCGCCGAACGCCATCGTGTAGCGTTCGAGATCGTCGTCGCTGATGTGCTGGTCCGGAAACGCGAGCACATGATGCTTCAGCCACGCCGCGCGTATCTGCGCGACATCGTCCGTTTTCAGCGGCTTCGACAGGTCAACGCCGGTGACGCTTGCGCCGCAGGCCTGCCCGGATGGGTGAACGGAAATCATTGCCGCAGCTTCCCACTATGGCGAGGCGAGTAAAGGCGCCGTAGGGACAAGGCGCTTGCCTTGGCCGGGTGGTCTGCCAGCTTGCCGGGCAGAGATTCGGGAGCCCATGGCCAAGTCCAACACTGCCTTCGTCTGCCAGAATTGCGGGACCGCGCACGCGAAGTGGTCCGGTCGCTGCGAAGCGTGCGGCGCGTGGAATTCACTTGTTGAGGAGACGGTATCGGCGCCGCCTGGCGGACTTTCGGCGCCGGAGGCTGGCAAAAAGACTCGCGTGGCCAACGTTGATTTCTCGCCACTCGATTCCGCCGAGCCGCCCCCGCCCCGCCTGTCGACCGGTATTCCCGAGCTCGACCTCGTGTTCGGCGGCGGCATAGCGCGCTCGTCCGCTGTGCTGGTCGGCGGCGATCCGGGGATCGGCAAGTCGACCCTGCTGCTTCAGGCGGCCGCCTCGATGGCGAAGGCTGGCGTGAAGTCGCTCTATATTTCCGGCGAGGAAGCAGTCTCGCAGATCCAGTCTCGCGCGCGTCGGCTGAACGTCGCTGCATCGCCCGTCCAGCTCGCGGCGGAAACGGACCTGCGATCGATCCTGAAAGCGCTCAAGGCGGCCTCGCCTGAGCTTGTCATCATCGACAGCGTGCAGACGCTCTGGTCGGACAATCTCGAAGCCGCGCCTGGTTCCGTCGCACAGGTGCGGGCGTGCGCGCAGGAGTTGACGCGCTTCGCCAAGAAGACCGGCGCGGCGGTTGTGCTGGTCGGTCACGTTACCAAGGATGGGCAGATCGCCGGTCCTCGCGTGCTGGAGCACATGGTAGATGCGGTATTCTATTTCGAGGGCGAGCGCGGCCATCAATTCCGAATCCTGCGCTCGGTAAAAAATCGTTTCGGTCCCACGGATGAAATCGGCGTGTTCGAGATGGGCGAACAGGGGCTGTCGGCGGCGCGAGATCCTTCCGCCCTGTTTCTTGCTGGCAGTGAGGCTGAAGCTTCCGGGCGCGCAGTGTTTGCGGCCATGGAAGGTTCGCGCCCGGTGCTCTCCGAAGTGCAGGCGCTGGCCGGGCCAGAGTCAGCCGGTTCGCCGCGCCGCTCCATCGTCGGCTGGGACAGCTCGCGTCTCGCCATGCTGCTGGCCGTATTCGATGCGCGGTGCGGGCTGCGCTTCGGGACGCGCGACGTGTACCTCAGTGTCACCGGCGGATATCGGATCACCGAGCCGGCTGGGGATCTGGCGGCAGCGGCGGCGCTTGCCTCGTCCTTGCTGGATAAATCTGTCCCGGCTGGGTCGGTGTTTTTCGGGGAGGTCGCCCTGTCGGGTGCGATTCGCCCGGTGGGACGTATCGAGCCGCGGCTGAGAGAAGCAGCAAGGCTCGGTTTTACGCAGGCTTTTGCGCCTCCTGGGGCGCCAGAACTGGTCGACGGAATGGCCGTACGTGCGCTAAGCAGGCTGCAGGACCTCGTGGATGTGCTAGGCGGGGGCGAGTGATCAGTCGGGGATTGTGCGAGTCGCATGGAGCCTTGGATTTTCGACGTAATCGTTGTGGCCGTGATCGTCATTTCGGCGGTCATGTCGCTCGGCCGTGGCCTGATTCGCGAGGCGTTTTCGGTCGTCTCGTTCATCGTTGGCGGCCTGGTTGGTTACTGGGCGGTGGTCTTCCTGAAGGAGCCGCTCAAGGGCCTGATGAATTCGACGGACGAGAGCCTGCCGACAGCCATCCTGTTCGTGGTCGGCTTCCTGCTCGCCTACATGGCCGCTGCTTTCCTGGGCGGGCGGTTGTCCAAGCTGATCCATTCCTCACCCGAAATAGGCGTGCTGGACCGCCTCGCCGGCGCCGCCTTCGGCCTCGCCCGTGGATTTCTGGCCATGGTGCTCTTTGTCCTACTTGTCAGGCAGGTGTTTCCGGAGAACAACCCGCCCGAGTTTATCGACAAGGCGTGGAGCTATAAGACGGTCCTCGGGCCGTCCTCGGAGTGGATTCGGGATACGGTGCCGGGTTTCGTCAATGACGCGACCAAGGGACTGAACCTCGGATCCGACGCGCCCAAGGAAGAGACGCAGTGAAGTTTGCCCCGGGAGGCAGTCTTGGTACGCCCTGACACCCTCAAAGCCCCCGGATTGGAAGACGACTTCAGCCCAGACAGCAAAGACGGCATGCGGCACAAGTGCGGCGTGTTCGGCGTCTTGGGGCGCGACGACGCCGCCGTGCTCACCGCCCTCGGCCTTCACGCCCTGCAGCATCGTGGACAGGAAGCGTGCGGCATCGTCAGCTATGACGAGAAGGGCGGCGGCAGTTTCCGCTCCGAGCGGCATATGGGGCTTGTCGGCGACAGCTTTTCGGAAGAATCCGGCGCGATCTCCCGCCTGCCCGGCCGGATCGCCATCGGCCACAACCGGTATTCGACGTCGGGCCGCGTCGTGCTGCGCAACATCCAGCCGATCTACGCTGATCTCGCCACGGGCGGCCTCGCCATCGCGCACAATGGCAACCTGACCAACGCCCGGGCCATCCACCGCGAACTGGTCGGAACCGGGGCGATCTTCCAGTCCACCATGGACACCGAGGTCGTCCTCCAGCTTACCGCCCGCTCGATGCGCAACCGGATCGAGGACCGCTTCATCGACGCCCTGCGTCAGCTCGATGGCGGCTATGCGTTCGTGGCGCTGACCAATGGCAAGATGATGGGGGCGCGCGATCCGTGGGGCCTGCGTCCGCTCGTGCTGGGCGAGATCGACGGCGCGCCGGTGCTGTGCTCGGAGACCTGCGCGCTCGATGCGATCGGCGCGAGCTACGTGCGCGACATCGAGGCGGGCGAAGTCGTCGTGATCGACCAGACCGGTGTCGAGAGCCTGACACCCTTCCCGACCATCCGCGCGACGCCGTGCGTGTTCGAATATGTCTACTTCGCGCGGCCGGACAGCATCATGCACGGCCGCTCGATCTATGAAATGCGGCAGAACATGGGGCGGGTTCTGGCGCGGGAGCATCATGTCGAGGCGGACCTGATCTGCCCGGTGCCTGATGGCGGGAATCCGGCTGCGCTGGGCTATTCGGAAGCTTCCGGTATCCCGTTCGGTTTCGGCATCATTCGGAATCACTATGTCGGCCGCACTTTCATCCAGCCGACGCAGACTGGCCGCCAGCGCTCCGTCTCGCGCAAGCATGCGCCGAACAAGCCGATCCTCGAAGGCAAGCGTGTGGTGCTGGTCGACGACTCGATCGTCCGCGGCAATACTTCGCAGCGCATCGTGCAGATGATCCGCGACGCCGGCGCTTCCGAGATCCACTTCCGAGTCGCCTCGCCTCCGATCAAGCATCCGGACTTCTACGGCATCGACATGCCGTCCAAGGAAGAGCTGATTGCATCGTCTATGACCATCGACCAGATGAAGCGTTACCTGAAGGTCGATAGCCTCGCCTTCATCTCGCTCACCGGCTTTTACGAGGCGCTGGGCGCCGGCAAGCGCAACGACGCGCAGCCACAGTTCGCCGACCACTGCTTCACCGGCGATTATCCCACGCGCCTCGTCGACCGCGATCACGACATGGCCGCTAAGGAACAGCAGCTCTCGCTGCTTGACGATTAGATGGCCCCCTCCGCAACAGATCGGCGCCTCATCCTCGTTACCGGCGCCTCGCGCGGCATTGGCCGCGCTGCAGCCCTCGCGCTCGCCAAGGCGGGCAACCATGTCATTGCGACGGCGCGCTCGGAAAAGGCGCTGACCAAGCTCGACGACGAGATCAAGGCGGCGACTGGGCATAACGCCACCCTCATTCCGCTCGACCTGCGCGACATGACCGGCATCGATCGGCTTGCCTCCGCGCTGCTGGAACGCTTCGGCCGGCTCGATGGGCTGCTCGGCAATGCCGGCGTGCTGGGGACGCTGGGACCGCTGGAGACCATCAGCCCGCAGAGCTTCCAGGAAACGCTCGACGTGAACTTCACGGCCAACTGGCGGCTGATCCGCTCCGTCCATCCGCTGCTGAGAATGAGCGAGGCGGGCCGTGCGCTGTTCATCACCACCGGCATCGTGCCCCGCCCGCGCGCCTACTGGGGCGTCTACGGCGCGACCAAGGCAGCGCTTGAGACGATGATCGCCTGCTATGCCGACGAGATCGAGAAGACGCCGATACGAGTCAACCTGTTCGACCCAGGCGCCGTTCGCACCGAAATGCGCTTCAAGGCAATGCCGGGCGAAGACCAGTCGACCCTGCCCTCGCCGGATGATGTCGCCGCAACGATCCCGTTCTATCTGTCGCCGGAATGCGAGTTTCATGGCGAACGGGTGGTGTTCCAGGACATCGTGAAGCGGTAGCGCTCGCACCCGGTCTGTAGGGTGCATTCCGCTCCGCTCGATGCACCCTACGTTCCTCGTCATTTTCTGAGGCACGGGGCCGCGATCTCGCAGAAGGGCGCTGCGAGTTGGGATGGGCGTGAATTCCAGGATTTGACGCGAGCAAGGGCGGCGCGCGGATGCGCGGGGCCGCGGTTGGAGCGACGATACGCCTGAGCGTGTGGAAAATCAG
>JAUYPV010000092.1 GCA_030697555.1 Hyphomonadaceae bacterium | reverse complement strand
CCCCCCAACGACAGGTGGGGGGTGGCTCACCTTGTTTCGATGGACGAGTTCGCGCCGAGCCTTGCTCAGGGCGGCCTTCACGTCGGCGGGCATAGGATGGGCGGATCGCCTGGCCATTCGAAACTAACGCAGAAACAGGGCGCGGGTTTCTAGACCTTCGCCACCATGATCGAGCCGTTCGTTCCGCCGAAGCCGAACGAGTTCGACATCACCATCTTGATCACCGCGTCGCGGGCTTCCTTGATGATGTTCACGCCGTAGGCGAGGGGGTCGAGATTGTCGATGTTGATCGAGGGGGCGACGAAACGCTCCTTCATCATCAGCAGGGAGTAGATCAGCTCCTGCACGCCGGCGCCGCCGAGGCAGTGGCCGGTCATCGACTTGGTGGCCGAGATCATCGGCTGGTCGGCGGCCTGCTGGCCGAACACGGCGCGCACGGCCTCCAGCTCCTTCACGTCTCCGACGGGCGTCGAGGTGGCGTGCGGGTTGAGGTAGTCCGGGGCGGCGCCCGCCTGTCCAAGGGCAAGCTGCATGGCGCGCGCGGCGCCTTCGCCGGACGGGGCGACCATGTCGTAGCCGTCGGACGTTGCGCCGTAGCCTACCACTTCGCCGTAGATGGTCGCGCCGCGGCGGCGGGCGTGCTCGTACTCTTCCAGCACCACCATGCCGGCGCCGCCGGCGATGACGAAGCCGTCGCGGTCGGCGTCATAGGCGCGCGAGGCGCGGTGCGGCTCGGAATTGTATTTCGAGGACATGGCGCCCATGCCGTCGAACAGGGCGGATAGCGTCCAGTCGAGTTCTTCACCGCCGCCGGCGAACATCACGTCCTGCTTGCCCCACTGGATCTGCTCGGTCGCGGCGCCGACGCAGTGCAGCGACGTCGTGCAGGCGGACGAGATCGAGTAGTTGACGCCTAGAATCTTGAAGAGGGTGGCGAGCGTCGCGGAGGCGGTCGACGACATCGCCTTCGGAACGGCGAACGGCCCGATGCGGCGGGGCGAGCCCTTCTCGCGCGTCGAATCCGCGGCGGCGACGATGGCGCGCGTCGAGGGGCCGCCCGTGCCGACGATGAGGCCGGTGCGCGGGTTGGTGATGATCTTTTCGTCGAGGCCCGCGTCGGTGATCGCCTGGGTCATGGCCATGTGGCAGAAGCCGGCGCCATCACCCATGAAGCGCATGGCGCGCTTGTCGACGTGGTCGGCGGGGTTGGCTTTCGGCTTGCCGGCGACCTGGCTCTTGAAGCCCTTGTCGGCGTATTCCTGGATGAAGGAGATGCCCGATGCGCCGGTCTTCAGGCTGTCGGTGACTTCCTTGATCGTGTCGCCGATCGAGGAAACGATCCCCATGCCGGTGATGACCACGCGGCGAAGCTCGGGGCGAAAATCAGGCACTCGCAACTCTGTCATGGTCATCCGGCAAGCCTCCCTGAGCTTGCATCTGATACGTCTGCTGTCGAAGCGAAGCTTATGCTTACTGCTTGATCATTCCAACTTTCAGGTCTGACGCCTGATAAATCTTTTCCCCGTCGAGGAACACGCTTCCGTTAGCGATTCCCATAACCAGCCTGGCTCGAATCGCCCGCCGGATATCGATTTCGTACCGTACCAGCTTGTTAGTGGGCTTCACCTGGCCGGTAAACGTGCATTCTCCCACACCGAGAGCCCGGCCTTTTCCGGGAGAACCTGACCAGCCGAGCCAGAAACCCACGAGCTGCCACATGGCGTCGAGCCCAAGGCATCCGGGCATCACCGGGTCGCCTGGAAAGTGGCAGGCGAAGAACCATAGATCAGGATCGATATCGAGTTCCGCAACGATATGGCCGCGCTTGTGCGGTCCGCCATCGACATCGATGTGCGTGATACGGTCGAACATCAGCATGGGCGGGGCAGGGAGCTGCGCGTTGCCCGGTCCGAAAAGCTCCGCCCGGCCGCTCTTCAGCAGGTCCTCATAGCTGTAGGAGGCCTGCGGCTTGTGGAAGGCATGGGGGGAAGTGGGGTCTTGCGTCATTAACCGCTCCGCAGGGAAGGGGGCCGGTTACCACGTAGGACCTTCCGGGCTCAAGCGCAGCGATTTGTCAGTATATTTCAGCGCTTTGCCGCAGGCGTGGGCAGGTCGTCCGCCCCCCAGAGCTGGGATTTGAGCACAAAGCCTGTCCGGCCCTCGGCCTCGACCCGGCACCAGTCGCCCTTGCAGGCGGAAAGGTTCATCACCGCACCTGCAGCAAACCGGGCGGCAGCCGACGATTTGTTGGTGGCGTCGCGGTGGATGGCGCCGGGGGCGGTGGCGATAACGGTGCGCTCGGCGGCAAGCTGGGTCTTGTTGACCCAGACTTCGTCGCCCATGGGATCGCGGATCTTGCGCCAGTCCTGGCTCTCGCGGACCACCACGACGGGCAGCCCGAGCCGCTCATAGGTCCACTGTACCGGATAGTCGCGGCTGGGACCCGCGCGGCCGTTCACTTCCTTGTACCGCAGGCTGGAATAGCGCGGCACGGGCATGCCCGAGAAGTTGCTGACGCGGCTCGCGACGCCTTCCGCCGCGTAGGCCTTGAAGCTGCCCGGAGCCAGCGTCTCCCGAGATTTGGCCTCCTGCGCGTGGGCGGTCGGGATCAGGGCGCCGAAAATCTGCGCAGAGATGAGGAAAGTGGCGAGACGGATGCGGTTTTCGCTCACGGCGCGCCAAATACGCATGATGAAGAATGGCCTCGTGGTGGTGAAGATCGGAGGGACATGAAAAGCATGGGACGGTGAAGGTGCGCTTAACCACGGCGGTGAAATCAGAGTGAATCCCCGGTTTGCCATATGAGTGTCATGGCCTTGGGATTCCCGGGTTCCGGGCCGTGCGAGGTTGGCCCGCCGCCATCGCTTTGCTACACCCCGCGAAAGGCGAGACGGGAAGCCCCGCAGCCAGACTAACGAGGAACGCTCCATGCCCCGTCCGAAGGTGAAGGTCATCGTGACCCGCCGGCTGCCCGAGCCGGTCGAGACCCGCATGAGCGAACTCTTCGATGTCGAGCTCAACGCCAACGACCAGCCGATGAGCATCGAGCAGCTCTGCGACGCCGCGGGGCGCTGCGACGTGCTTGTGCCCACGTTGGGTGACAGGATCGATGGCCGGGTGCTGGCGCGGGCCGGCGACAGGCTGCGCCTGATCGCGCAGTTCGGCGTGGGCGTCGACAATATCGACGTGCAGTCCTGCGTCTCGCGCGGGATCACCGTCACCAACACGCCTGGCGTCCTCACTGAGGACACGGCCGACATGACCATGGCGCTGATCCTGGCTGTGCCCCGGCGCATCGTCGACGGCGTCACCGCAATGCAGTCGGGACAGTTCACCGGCTGGTCGCCGACCTGGATGCTAGGGCGGCGCATCTACGGCAAGCGGCTGGGCATCGTCGGCATGGGCCGCATCGGCACCGCCGTGGCGCGCCGGGCGAAGGCCTTCGGCCTGCAGATCCACTATCACAACCGCAAGCCTGTCCGCGCGCAGGTCGCCGAACAGCTCGAGGCGACCTACTGGGAAAGCCTCGACCAGATGCTGGCGCGGATGGATATCGTCTCGGTCAACTGTCCACACACGCCGGCCACGTTCCATCTGCTGAGCGCGCGGCGCATCAAGCTTATGAAGCCGGACGCTTACCTGGTGAACACGGCGCGGGGCGAAGTTATCGACGAGGCAGCCATGATCCGCGCGCTGGAGAATGGCGAGATTGCGGGCGCCGGGCTCGACGTGTTCGAGAACGAGCCCAACGTGAACCCGAGGCTGAAGGCGCTGCGCAATGTGGTGCTGCTGCCGCACATGTCGTCGGCGACGCTGGAGGGCCGGGTCGACATGGGCGAGAAGGTCATCATCAACATCAAGACCTTCGCCGACGGCCACAAGCCGCCGGACCGCGTGCTGGCAACGATGTTTTAAGGGCGTTCATACGCCCTGGCGGGCGGCAGCGCTTTCTGAAGCGCGAGAGCCCGCGCGGTTCCAATTGCGCACCGTTGCCTAAAGGTCGTTCTCCACCATCTCGCGGCTTC
>JAUYPV010000089.1 GCA_030697555.1 Hyphomonadaceae bacterium | reverse complement strand
GTCAGGCCGTAGCCTTCGAGAATCTTCAGGCCGGTCTGCTGCTGGAAGTTGCTGAACACCTCGACCGGCATGGGCGCCGCGCCACAGAGTCCGTACTCCAGCGAGCGGATGTCGCGGTTGTTGATCGGCACCTGCAACAGGCTGGCGTAGAGAGTCGGAACGCCGCTGAAGAAGTTGATCCGGTGCTGCTCGACCAGCTCCCAGAAGCGCTTCACGACGCCAGCGCCGCGATAGCCCTGCGGCGTTCCAAGGATGACGTGCGCGCCCTTCGAGAACGGCACCAGGCCGGTGACCAGAACGCCGTTGACGTGGAAAAGCGGCAGGCCGCAGAAGACAACTTTGCCGGCGCCGATGCCGTCGCCCATGAGCTGTCCGACGCTCCAGGCGTTGGCGACCTCGTTGCCGTGCCGGCGCATCGCGATCTTCGGAAGGCCCGTGGTGCCGCCAGTGCAGAAGTACGAGGAGTGATCTTCGGCGGAGAATCGCCGACCACTGTTCAGGCGGCTGCCGGTCTGTGCCTTCCTCCCGCGGTTGAAGTCGTGGATCTGGATGGTCGCCGGAACGACGCCGCGAATGCCTGAGCGGCCATGCAGACGCTTGATCTCACGACGCTGCATCACCATTGCGCCGAGCTTCTTGAGGCCGCGCACACGGTCCGGCAGATCGACCAGAACGAGGTGCTTCAGCGATTTGATCGACTTGAGTTGCGGCTGCAGCTTAGTCCACAGGTCCGTACCAGGGAACGGAGCTAGCGTGACCAGGACGGTCGCGTTGGCCGCAATCAGCAGCTCACCCAGCGCCGCTCCTTCCAGAAGTGGGTTGAGGGCCGCGACGATGCCGGCGGCTTGGCCGCCCCAAATCACGAAGTGGGTCTCGGGGAGGTTCGGCAGTACGAAGGCGATGACCGTATCCTTCTTCACCCCGAGGTGATCGAAGAAGTTGGCGGCCTGCGTGATCTCGGCCAGCAGCTCGCGATAGGTCCAGGTCTCGGGCTTCTTGTGCTCGTCCGTGGCCAGGAAAAAGCTGAGCGCGGGAGCCTCAGGATTTTGCTTGGCGCCCTGCTGCAGCAGCTCGTAGGTGCTGGTCGGAAGGTTCGCGGGCAAGCCCTTGGCTTCCGCCGCTTCGACATCGCGGAGGTTGGCGATTCCCTGCATGACTAGGCCTCGGCGATGATTCGGTTGCGCTGGATGCCGAGATCGACCCGACCGTCCGCAGAACGGATGCTGGCCTCCACTTGGTCACCGACCTTCAGGTACTGCGTGCGCTTGCTCTGCACCTTGAAGAAGATTTCCCACTTCTTCTTCTCAGGCAGCAGGGCGCCGATCTTCTGTTTGGCGGGCGACGGAATGGAGAGGGCACAGCCGGCGGGAGTGCCAGTGGCAATCAGGTCGCCGGGCTCGAAGTTCTGGACGCCAGACAACTCGGTCAGGGTCTCGGCCGGGCCGTAAACCAGATTGGCAGTGCTGTCGTTCTGGCGGACTTCGCCGTTGACCGTCAGTTTCAGCTGCAGGCTCTTCAGGCCGATGATGCTGGAAGCATCCACGAGAGTGAGCCAGGGGCCAACCGGTCCGAAGGTCCGGAACGACTTTCCCTTGTAGAACTGCATCTGTGGGATCTGGACGTCGCGGGCCGAGTAGTCGTTGACTATGACGGCCGCAGCAACGTACTCGTGGAGGTTGGCATCAGTAATCTGCACGGGGCCACTGATGGCCTTCTTCAGGATCAGGCCCAGTTCGATTTCATAGTCCAGGAACTGCACGCGCTGTGGCTTGATCACGTCGCTGTCGGCGGGGCAGATGCAGCTCTGCGCCTTGGTGAAGATCATGTTGTAGGTCTTCACGTCGGGGTCCATGCCGGACTCGATCATGTGCTGCCGGTAGTTGGCGCCCTGGCAAACGAACTGCTGGTTCGGCGTCACCGGCGAGCGTAGTTCGACGTCGGTCAGTTTCAGCGTGTTGCCCCGGAGGGCGGTGAGTGCAGGGATCGAGGCGGCACGCACGAAGTCGCCCGTGGTCGCGAAGTCACCGGGAATCGGCGTGATCTGCTCGTTGCGAATCACACCCCATTGGGTTCGGCCTTGGTGTTGGAAGCGGACGATGTTGATGGTCATAGCGTTGGGTTCCGGGACAGGGGCAGTTCGGGGAGAGGGAGCGACCGGGGTCGAGTCACAAGCGGCGAGCGGGATTCCGAGGCCGACCGAGATCGCCGAAGCGGCGCTGGCTTTCAGCAACCGGCGCCGTGCGGGATCAGCTCGCATCGGGTCGGCTCAGCCAAAAAGCTTCGCGAGCGTGATGAGCTTGCGAACATTCAAGTCGGGGCTGCGACGGAGATTGCGGAACAGCGCCATCAGGGCAGAGGGCGTCAGTTTCGGTTTGGTGAAGCTGGCCGGCATCGGCTGCCCCCACTGCGCCATCGCCTCGCGGCTTACCGGGTGCACACCGGTCGGACGATCCGCCGTGAACAGATCGCCATCGCAGTAATGCTCGTGCTTGGCACCCCAAGGGTCGTTCCAGTAATCGAAGATCTGGCTGCCGAGGATGTGGCGGCCGATGCCCCAGGCATGCCGGTAGCCCTTTTCTCGCAGCAGTCGCTGACCCATGCCGACGGCGTCCGCGTCGACAACCTCGTAGGCACTGTGGCTGTACAGCGGCATGAAGCCCTGAGCCATCGCCAGGGTGTGGTGATCCGCCGGGGTATCGCCGAGATCCAACCGGAAAAAGGTTACCGCTGGCGAGCCATCGGGTAGGACCTGGATGTCGCTTGGGATCAGCCCCAGGTGCCGCGTGTACCAGTCGCTGGTGGCCTGATAGTCGGCGACCTCAACCACGCAGTGGCCGAGACGGATAACTTCCGGCGGCGACAACGGCGGGCGCTGCGTCGAATTGATGCGGCCACGGGAGGCACCAACGTTGAAATGGATCGGTTCGCGGTGCGGAAGCTCGGAGACCGGAGCTTGCCCGTAGACCACCTCAATCACGAATCCGGACGGATCAGTCAGGGTCACGCATTCGCCGCCGCCGGGATGATCAACCGGCTTCGGTTCGGTCGCGCCCGGCAGTCGGGACAGCTTCTCCAGCTCTGCCTTGGTAGCGACCGAGAACGCCATGCCGACGAACCGGGCCTTGGAGGCACGGTGCACCCGATAGCAATACGGCGCGTTGCCAGTCCCGCGCAGATAGAGCACATCGGCAGTGCCTTTGCTCGTTACCAAGCCGAAGTCGGTTAGGAAGCGCGCCGCCTGATCAAGATCCGGGCGTTCGAAGATCAAGTGTGCAAGGGTGACAGCCTTGGCGGTGGGATTCGGACAGGCCGCCGGCTGGGGAGTAAGGACTCTAGTCATAGCTGTGCGAACCCGTTTAATGGCAGATCAGCGCTTTTCGGGCACCGTGAGGTTTGCCGCTGGGGTGGCCCAGGTTTGTTGAAGACGGAGCGGCTGGGAGCGCAGCTTCAAACGCGCCGCCGCGAGCAGGTTCGTCCACCCCGAATGGAGCAGCTGCAGACGGCTTGGCGTCTCCGGCGCGCGGCGCGCGGCGCGCTCCGCCGCAATCGGCTCCGGCAGGATGCGCGGGAAGGCGGCGCCGCGGAGTTCACCGCCTACGGCGGACTGGTGTGAGTAATGCACGGGCATACGCTTCGCGCTCGGAGCCCAGACCACGTCGTCGCCGGTCCAGCGCAACGCCAATGCGCGTCTACGCCGCGTGCGATGGCTGTTGCCATAGCTGCCGTGCAGGGTCAGCGGGTGAAACATCAGGATGTCGCCGGGCGACATTTCCCAGTCCAGAAGCTCGTATCGCTCAGGATGTGCATTGATGTCCGGCACATCGTCCATGCGTTCGTCGATGATCGCGGCGACATAGTCCGGCGAGATCGCCTTGAACTGGCGGTTCCACTTGTGCGAGCCCTTCACGTACATCAGGCCGCTGCTCTCGCGCGTGACGGGGTCCACGGGAATCCAGAACGACGTGATCTGCTCGCCGCGGATCGGCCAGAACGACAGGTCCTGATGCCAAGGTGTGGGCGCATTGGCGCCCGGCTCCTTCACGAACATCTGGTCGTAGAAGAAGCGCACCTGCTCCGAACCCATTAGCTGCTGCGCCCAGTAGGCGAAGGGCCCGTAGTAGACGGCGTCGCGAATCTCGTCGACGCGCTTCCAGAGGAAGGTGTCCATCTGGTAGCCGCGGGTCTTGCGCGACATGAAGCGGCCCTGCAGCGAGAGGCCGCCACGCGCCTTCTCGACGCCGGTTTCGATCAGTCGCAACCAGGAGGGGGCGACGGCGCCCTTGATCATCAGGACGCCATCGTCGCGATAGCGCAGGATTTCCTCCGCCGTCAGCGGGCGGGCGGGGGTGACGGCAAAGCTCATGTTGACTCCTCCACGGCCTCGTTTCGTGCCATTGATGAAACTCTATTCGTAATTGAATAAATATTCAAATAGGAAGAAATGCTCTACTATGAGACTGACCGCGCCGCCATCAGCCCCACCATGAATCGCCCTACAAAGCCCCGTCTGAAACCAACTGCCCCCGCGTCGGCCGGAAAGGAGCCGCGTGGCGCACGGCGCCGTCGTGAAACCCGTGACAAGTTGCTGGACGCCGCGTTTCAGCTCATGGCCATGAAGGGTGTGGACGGCGTCGCCATCAACGAGATCACTGAAACGGCGGACGTCGGAATCGGCTCGTTCTACAACCACTTCGAATCGAAGGAAGCGATTTATTCCGCGGTCCTGGATCTCGTGTTTGAGGAGTTCGGTGACGCCATCGATCGGCTGGTCTCTGACGTAAATGATCCGGCGGAGGTTATCGCCATCAGCGTCCGCCATACCCTGCTTCGGGCGCGCCGCGAACCTCTATGGGGGCGCTTCCTGCTGCGCGAGGGGCTGTCTGCCCGCGTGCTGTCTCGCGGCCTAGGCGTACGCCTACTGCGCGACATTCAAAAAGGTGTCGCTAAGGGGCGATTCAAGCTCGTCGATCCTCTGATGAGCTTCGTGACCTTCGGCGGCGGCGTGCTCGGCACGATCGCGGCGTGCGTCGAGATCGACGGTCCGCGCGCGGCCGAGCTGGCGCGGCTGGGACTGCATGCGAGCGACCTGCCCGAGCGCGCCGCTTCCAATCTGCTGTTCAATTTGGGCATTCCCCCTGAGGAAGCCAAGGTCATCGCTCAGCGACCTCTTCCGGTAGTGCACCCGTCGCCTACCGCTTAACAGGCACACGTCATGGCTAGTTCCAAGTCGAACTCGACTCCGGTCGAATTCACTCCCCCCTCACCGAATCAGATGCGACGTTTCTTCCGCGCGGCGCGGTGGTACTTCAACCCGGAGTTCCTGGGACTTTGGGAACTCGACCTCCAGAGACCAGCGCTCTTTGTCGGCAATCACACTCTGTTCGGGTTGACCGATGCGCCTCTGATGATCGAGCACTTGTACACACACTACGGACTTATGCTGCGCGGTCTCGGAGACCGAGGGCATTTCACCGTGCCTGGCTGGGGTGGATTCCTTCAACGGCATGGAATGGTGCTGGGTACCCCCGAGAACTGTACGGCCCTGATGCAGGCGGGCCAGAGCATCCTCGTTTTTCCGGGTGGCGGGCGCGAAGTGATGCGTCGCAAAGGTGAGGCCTATCGGCTGATCTGGAAGCAGCGCGCCGGATTCGCTCGCATGGCCATCGAGCACGGCTACGACATCATTCCATTCGGATCGGTTGGCCCGGACGAGAGCTTCAAGATCCTGTTCGACGCCAACGACATCACGAACTCCCGTGCCTGGAAATGGCTATCTCAACGGTATGACGTCGAGACCGCGACCCGCGGTGGCGACATGCTTCCGCCGCTTCCTCTCGGGCTGGGTCCGACTCTGATCCCGCGGCCACAGCGCTACTACTTTGGATTTGGCGCCCGTATTCCCACGGCCCATCTGAAAGGAAAGCAAACCGAGAAGGACGTGGTGTGGGGCGTTCGGGAACAGGTGGCCGAGGCGGTCAAGGGTCAGATCTCGCGGCTGATTCAATACCGCCGTGACGATCGCCTCAGCAGTTGGAGCCCCATTCGACGCCTGCTTGCGCCGATCACAATTTGACCGAACTCTGGACCGGCCACACTTCTGTAGACAGTCAGTTGCCGCTTTGCGCGTAGCGCCTCTCAAACTCTACCGGGGACAGACCGCCGGCGGAACCATGCCGGCGGATCGGGTTGTAAAACATCTCGATGTAATCGAAGACATCTGA
>JAUYPV010000085.1 GCA_030697555.1 Hyphomonadaceae bacterium | reverse complement strand
CGTCGGGGTTGTCCGCCAGCCAGTGAAGGCAGGGCTCATCCTCGATCACGCGTACGGCCACCCGGAGGAAGTAGCCGAGGCGATGGGCGTACCACAGCATCGGCGCAAGCCGGCCAAGGAGCCAGAAGATGATTTCGGTCATGGTCACGCGGCGATTATCCGCCAGCACGGACCCAGCAGGATAAGTTGCACGGTTTTTTCGGGCTGGTTTTGGCGGAAAGCGGCGCAAGCCTCTGAGCGGCTTGCGAATCTTTTTCGACAAAAGTTTTCGGCGCTGGCGCTTAAGCTGCGGATTTCATCGCTTAGCCCCGCAGGTTAAGGGCTTGTCTGACGTTGGTGAGCCCCGCGCCCCTGCCGGGGCGTTCGCTCCTCGATTTGGTCCACTGGACCAAATCGCGCCTTCGGCGCCGTCGCTCACCATGGTGAACAGCTTGGGCGGACGAAGTCCGCGCAAGCGTCAGTCGAACCACGATGGCGGGCTTACCGCCGGTGGAACGCTACGCTGTTCACGGAGCGGCGGCCCTGGACGCGGCCGAGCTGGACGACGATGTCGATGACGGACTTGGCGTAGTCGATGATGTCGGCGCGGGTGAGGGTGAGGCCGGCTTGCAGGGTCATGAAGGCGATCTGTTCGAGGGCGCCTTCGGGGCTGTCGGCGTGGACGGTGGTCAGTGAGCCGGGGTGGCCGGTGTTGACGGCGCGGAGGAAGGTGAAGGCTTCGGGGCCGCGGATCTCGCCGACCATCAGGCGATCGGGCCGCATGCGCAGACTGGCGCGGAGGAGTTCGTCGATGCCGACGCGCGTTTCGCCAAGTTCGCTGCCGACCGCTACGAGGCCGAGCGCGTTCGGGCGCGTCAACTTCACTTCGGGCGTATCTTCGATGACGATGACGCGGTCGGTGTCGGGAATTTCCTTCAGCAGGGCATTGAGGAAGGTCGTCTTGCCCGTGCCCGTGCCACCGGAGATGACGATGTTGCGGCCCTGCTTCACGGCGCGCGAGAAGAAGGCCGTAAGCTCGCCGCGGTCCAGGAGGCCGCCGAGTTCGTCGTCCGCCGCCTTGCGCTCGCTGGAACCCGCGCGCCTCGCATGGGCGAAGGCGCCGGCGCTGTCATAGTCGGCAAGCGTCAGGTCCTGCACCACGTGCTTGCGGATGGCGATCGCGACGTGCTGGCGCGTCGCCGGTGGGGTCACGACCTGCACGCGCGCGCCGTCGGGCAGGGTGGCGGCGAGAAGCGGGTGCTCGCGGCTGACGCCTTGCGCGGTGTGCGCGGCGATCTGCTGCGAGAGGCGCTGCAGCATCACATCGGTCACTTCGGGAGATTCAAGACGCTGGAATCCGGCTGCGCCGTCGATCCAGACTTCGCCGGGCCGATTGACGAGGATGTCGGTGATGTCCGGCCGGTCGAGCCAGGGGGCGAACGGCGCGAGGTAGGTGCGGAGATAGACGCCTTCGCCGATCAATTCGCGGCATCCGCAGCTTTGACGGCGCCGACGCTGGAGAAATCGAGATCCTGGCTGACGAAGACGCGAACCGGCGTGCCTTGCGGCACGGTGACGGTCGGCTTGATGTCGTCGACGCCGCCGCCCAGGTCTGCGCCGCCGCGCGCGCCGGCAAGGATGATGCTGGTGTCGGTGGAGTCGGAGATCGCGCTGGCGCCCACGTTGAGCAAGGTGAGCAGCATGGCGCCGCCGAAGCGTTGCAGGAAGTGGCGGTCCACTTTTCCGGAAAGACCGCCGCGGCCGAGCCCGTCCGTTGCGGGAGAGGCGAGGTCGATGGTTGCGCCGTCCGGGCGGATGAGGCGTGTCCAGATGACGAAGGCGCGGCTCTGACCCAGCGCGGTGCCGGAGTTGTATTCGCCGATGAGGCGGCTACCGCGCGGCACGAGAACCTTGGAGCCATCGAAGCCGTAGACGTCGCGTGTGACGACGGCGCGGGTGAAGCCGGGCAGGTCGGAGTTCAGCGCCGTCTCGAGCACGGCGGGAATGACGGAGCCTTCGATCACCTTGGTCGACAGGTCGCCCATATGCGTGGCGCGAGCAGCCTTGCCGCCCGTGCCGGCGAGGCGGCGTGCGAAGGATTCGTTGGGGTTTGCGCCGGCGTTGTTGGCGTTAGTGGTTGCGGCGGCGATGGCGGCGGGATCGAGCGGATTGCCGCCCGGCGTCGTCGCGGGCGTCTGGGCGGGGCCGGCATACTGGCTGAGATCGACAACCAGCGCTGGCGCGCGCAGGCGATCGAGTTCGGCCTGTGTCGGGCCCGCCTGCACGGGTTGCGGCGCGGGCTGGAGCTCCACGACGGGCACGGGCATCGGCTCCACGATGAGCGGCGGGGGAGGCGTCGGTTCGACATACTGCGTCAGGTCCGGCGCGGGAGGCACGCCCTGGTTCGAGAGCGGCTGAGCCTGCGGGGCTGCGTCCGTCAGACGCTGGCGTTCGATGTTGGCGCTGTTGGCCGAGAGCTGCAGGAAGACCACTGTGCCGAGGCCGAGCGCGCCGACGATGCCGAACATCATCGGCCACAGTGTCGGGTTGCCGCCGACGCGGGGCGACGCATCTACGTCGAAGGTGGGGTCGAGGCCGCTGCGGGGCGGCTGGGGCTCGCGCGCCATCTCAGCCTCCCTTCGGCTGGGGCAGGGGCGCAGCGATCGGCGGCGGATTACGTCCCCACTGGTTGTTGCGGATGTCGGTCTTGGTCTTGCCGTAGCGCAGGACGAAATCCTGCGCCGTCAGGTCGAGCACGGTGTAAGGGCCGGAGATGCGGGTGTTGGCCATCTCCTCCTTGCGGTCGGCGTTGAGCACGAAGACGGCGGGCGTGTCTTTCTTGGGATCGAACTGGAAGTAGGTTGCCTTGCCGTCGTCGAACACGCGCACGGGGGCGAGCGTCTTGGCGCCGGAGACCTTGTAGTCGAAGTTGAAATCCTCGGGGCGCGGCGCGGGTGGCGGCGGAGGCGGCGGGCTGTAGGCCGGAGCGGGCGGCTGGGGATAGAGGAAGCGAAGGCGCAGCATGGCGTTGGGGTCGTTCGTTCCCTTCGCGTCGACCGCCGTCAGCATGAAGGAATAGATCCGTGCGGTGGTGACGACCGTCATGCTGGTCGAGGCGCCTTTGGACATGGGCTTGAGGAAGAGCAGCGTCGCCTTGCGGTTGGGCGTCACCTGCCAGCTCAGCGAGTCGCCGATGGAGACGTTCTCGATCCGCTCGTCGTCGTTGAACTCGATCGCCATCTCGTAGCCGATGGCGGCGCGCACGGCGACGATGGCGTCGGGATCGTAGGTGAACTGCTTGATGCGGGGGTCGCCCGGGCCGGGCTCGGGCAGTGAGGCGATCTGCGCGTGCGCGCCTGCGCTCATGCCCAGCGCCAGCAGCGCGATAGCGGCCGTCCGTATGCTCACGATGTTCTCTCGACCCAGGAGGCTCATTGTTTGGCGCCCTTATCAGGAGCCAGCCCGGTCCCGGGCGTATCGACACCCGTTGGGGGTGTTTGTGCAAGTGACGAATCTGTCGGGACTGCGGAGGGCGATGGCTGACCGGCGACTTCCGGGTCGCGGCGGTAGCCGGTGACCTGGAAGCCGAGCGGGTTCAGGAACCGGTCTTCCATGCGCATCGGCGCGCCGGTGAAGCGGAAGGAGACGGTCGACTGCCAGTCGCTGCGGACAGGAGCTGCGCCGGTGTCGCGTCTTTCGGCCTCGAAACGAACGCGGGCGGTGTCGTTGGAGAGGAGGTCGATCTTCTTGACGATGATCTTCAGCACGGTGCCTGGGCGGATGCCGCCGAGCACGCTGTCGGGGGCGCCGGCCTGGTATTGGGCGACATAGTCGTCGCGGGCCGTGCCGAGGGACCAGAGGGCGACGCGGTCATAGCGGTCGGCGAAGTCGGCGGGGTCGAAGGTTTCGCGGGCGAGGATGTACTGGGCCAGCATGGACTGGACGATGGCTTCGTCTTCGGCGAGGTCGCCGAGCCTGATGCCGCGCGCGGTCTCGACATAGCCGGTCTGCTTGTCGACGAGCACGGTGTAGGGGACCACTTCCTTCAGGGGGAGCATGATGGCGATGGCGGCGGCCTGCGCGAAGCAGACGACGATGAGAATGCAGGCGATGATCCAGGCGGTGGTGCGGCCGCGGCGCTCCTGCTCGAGCGTGCGTTCCATCCAATCGTCGACCTCGTCGCGGCGGCGGAGCGCGAGCTCATGCTGCGAGACCTGCGGGACAGGCATGTTCGGGAAGAGGGGCTCGATGTCAGCCATCAGCTCTCCTCCCCGCGGCGGATGTGCGGTTTGGGCGCACGGTTATAGGCCTGGCCGAGACGGTCGCCGGCGATTGCCGGCGCGGTGGTCATGGCGTCGGCGATCTCGCCGGTGCGGCGCGTGAAGGTTTCGCTGCGCGAGGAATAGACCGAGCCCGCCGTTGCGGCCTGATTGCGGTCGCTCATGGCGATGCGGGCGGCGATCTGCTCGGCGCGCTCGGTGGCGCCGGTGGCGCCGACCGGATCCGGCGCAGGCAGGCGGCGTTGGGCTGGGCCGTCCTCGCTACGCGCCCGGGCGCCGAAGCCGCGCCCGATGGCGGAGACGGCGGCAAGGCCGAAGGCCATGACGATCGCGAAGACGGTGATGATCAGCGCGATGGTGATGACGGGACCCATGTCGAACTTGGCCTGCCCGGCATTGCCGACGAGGATTTCGAGGAAGGGGGCGAGGATCATCAGCATGACGGCGCCGAAGATGTTCACGGCCAGCGGGGCCATGGCGAAGGAGATCGTCGCCCGCATCCAGCCGTCGAACAGGCCGCGCGTAGCGTCGAACAGCAGCATGCCGATGAAGATCGGGCCGATGGCGAGCAGGAAGGCGAGCACGATCTTGGCGGCGACGATGAGGCCGAGCGTCACGAGAAGGAGGGCGATGGCGCAGAGCCAGAGCAGGCCGGAGCCGAGCATCGGGCCGCCCTGCAGGATGTTGGCGTTCTGGTTGGTCATGCCGCCATAGACGCCGGCCGATCCGCTGAGGTCGTCGAAGGCGCGCTGGACGCCGCCCATCACGTCGCCATCGAAGCCGGAGCCTTGCGCCGCTAGCGGCGTGAGCAGCGTCTTCATGATCTGGGCGGGGCCGTCGAACAGGAGGTCGAAGATGAGGGTCTGGTAGGCGGCCCAGCTCGTCAGGAAGGCGAGGATCAGGCCGATCTTGAGGGCTGCGAACGGAAGCTCTGTCACGCGGAGGCCGCCGCGGCCGAACAGGAGCTGGTAGCCGAGCAGGGCGATATAGAGCGTCAGCATGCCGGTGAACGCCGTCGCGAACCAGGTGTTGGGTCCGACCAGGCTTTCGAAGCTGTCGTGCACCAACGCGCGGATGTGGCAGTCGACGGTGTCGATGACGCCGCCGACCATGCCTGCATCGGGTTGTGCGGGGCAGAACGCCATCAGTGCGCCCCCGCCACTAGGCGCGGCATCCACGCCGCGGGATCGTCGCCCACTTCGGCGCGCAGGTCGTCGAGCATGCGCACGGTGCGCTCGCGGCCGGAGAGGACGGTGAGCAGGTCCTTCTGGCCGTTGAGGTTGAGGCGCGCGACGACGCTCTCGCCGCCATGCTTCACCAGGAAGCAGCGCGAGGTGTCGGGCAGGGTGCGGATGAGGTCGAACTCGTGGCCCGACAGGCCGAAGCCCTTGCAGTATTCGCCTTCCTGCGCCTTGGGGTTGGGCAGGAAGATCTGCGTCGCGGACTGTTCGATGACGGCCGAGGCGATGCGGCTTTCGAGGGCGTCGGCGGTCGACTGCGTCGCGAAGCCGACGATGCCGTTGCGCTTTCGGATGGTCTTTTCCCAGTCGCGGATGCGCGCGACGAACACTTCGTCGTCCAGCGCCTTCCAGCCTTCGTCGACGACGACGATGGAGGGCTGGCCGTTGAGGCGCTCTTCGACGCGGTGGAAGAGGTACATCATGGTCGGCGTGCGGACGACCGGGTCTTCGAGCAGGTGCGTCATGTCGAAGCCGACGATGCGCTTCTCCATGTCGAGATGGTCGTGCTCGTTGTCGAACAGCCAGGCGCGGTCGCCGTCGCCGATCCATGGGCTGAGGCGCGAGGCGAGGTCGCCGGGAGAGGGCCTGCGACCGCCGAGGAAGAGTTCGCGGAAATAGCGCAGGCGGCGGAAGTTCGGCGTCTGGTCGTAGTTGGCGCTGACGGCGGCGGAGATCGTGGCCGAGTCTTCCGCTGAAAGAATCTCGCCGTTCGAGGTTACCAGCTTCGAGGTCCATTGCTGCAGGAAGCGGCGGTTGTACGGATTGTCGGGAAGCTGCAGCGGGTTGAAGCCGGTACGCACGCCGGGCCGGATCAGGTCATATCGGCCGCCGATGGCGCGCAGGAAGATTTCGGCGCCGCGGTCCTTGTCGAAGAACACCACCTTGGGTTCGAACCGCTCGCATTGCGAGATCAGGAAGTTCAGCACCACCGTCTTGCCGGCGCCTGATGGCCCGATGACCAGGAAGTTGCCGAGGTCGCCCTTGTGGAAGTTGAAGTAGTAGGGCGAGGCCGCCGTGGTCTCGAGCAGCGTGACCGCCGAGCCCCAATGGTTGCCGCTGGCGCGGCCGACCGGATGGCTATGGAAGCTGGCGAGGCCTGCGAAGTTCGCCGACGAGATCAGCGACTTCCTCGGGATGTACTGGCTGTTGCCGGGGAATTGCGCCCAGAAGCTCGGCTCCAGCGCCGGTTCTTCGCGGACGCCGATGACGCCGATCTCGGTCAGCGCTGCCTGCACGTCGGCGGCGGCGTTGTTGAGCGCCTCAAACTCCGGGGCGCGGACCATGATGGTGAAGTGATGTTCGCCGAATACGGCGCGGCCGGCGGCGACATCGTCCTTCGCCTGAACCAGATCGCGGCGCAGCGACAGCGCCTCGTCGTCCGCCGCGCGCATCCGGCGCAGGGCGAGGTTCATGCGGTTGAGGGCAGGCTGGCGGTCCATGAACGCGAAGCTCTGCGAGATGACCATCTCGTGCGGCGTGCGCAGCAGCGTGTCGAGCTGGCCGGCCGACGAATGCGGTGGGTATTCCCTGATCGACAGCATCGCGCCCAGCATGCGCGGGCTGCGGGAGTTACCGGAGAATTCCAGCGCGTCGCGGCCGAAGCTGACGCGGCGATCGACGAAATCGATGCGGCCTTTTTCATGCGGCACGGGCCGCAACTCGCCATCGAACAGGAAGGCGAGGAATTCCAGCGGCTCGGAGAACTCTCCGGCCTGCGTTTCGTACGTGCCGAGCAGGCGCGCGCCATAGGGCTGCATCGCGGCGAGCAGGCCGTCAGTGGCGGCGTCGAGCTCGCGGCGGTCGCGCACGCGGCTCACCGCATCCCACTGCTTCTTCTGGCCGAGGCTGAACGCGCCGGCGCGCGCGAGGGCCGGCTTGCGGGTGAGGGTGATGAAGAGGTCGTTGACGAATAGGCGGCGGCCGGAAAGCCGCTCGCGCCATGCATCGTCGACATTGCGCGAGAACGAGTTGGCAAAATTGCCCTCGAGGCCCGGCCGCACCATGTGCCGGATGATGTAGGCGCCGATGGACAGGCGTGACGATGCGATCCCGCGCAGCACGGTATCGCGGATGTTCTTGCGATAGTTCAGTTCCTGCGTATCCGCCGTCTCGAAGGCGAAGCCCGCGACGTGGATGACCTGCATCTGCTGGCCGTCGCGCGTGGCGATGGTGGTCGCATCGATGTGCCGCGCATAGGGCAGCATATCGCCGGCCCGCTTTTCACGGCGCGCGAGCCGTTCGCGGCGCTTGCGGTCCTGGGTGCGGGTTTGCGGCTGCTTCATGGAGAGTAGGAATTACAACGCCAGTGAGTGTAGTTGGGAACGCGCGGGCAACGGCTGACTTTCTGTATCCAGATGTCCAGCCAGCGCGGCTCGCGAAGGCACATCAGGTATCCGACACCGTGCAGGATGACGGCGGTGACAATCGCCCAGAACGACTTGGTGATGAGGAACATTTCCGTCGTCACCACGAGGTTCAGCACGAAGTAGGAGTAGCTCACGCCCGCAAACATCTGCGGGCGCGTCAGGGCCGAAAAGACAACATCACGCTCGAGTCCGGCCATCGGACTACCTCGCTGCTTGCGCCGCGTACTGGATGCCGCCGACGATCGCGGTGGCGCCGAACAGAATGAAGCAGCCGATGATCACGGTGATCCCGTGCTTCCAGTTCATCCGCCCGGTGAGCATCATGAAACCGATAAACGCGACTGCTATGACAGCAACGCCGGTTGCGATCGGGCCCAGCGTCGTGCGCTGCATCCAGTCGACCGCCGCGACGATAGGGCCGGAGCCGCTGGGACTTTGTCCGACCTGCGCCAGGGCTTCCTGCGCAGTGAGAGCGGCCATCGCCGCCATTGCGGCAAGGTTACGTGCGTACCCCATCACTCAGTCTCCGGTAGGCTCGTGCGAGCCAGATAATCCATCACCGCTGCTACGTAGGCGCGGGTCTCTTTGTAGGGTGGAACACCGCCGTGACGGATCACGGCGGACGGACCTGCATTATATGCTGCGACCGCGAGTTCGACGTTATTGCCGAACATTGTGACCATCTTGCGAAGGTAGTCGGCGCCGCCGCGTATGTTCCCCTCTGGGTTGTGGGGATCGACGCCGAGCTCGGCGGCGGTGGCGGGCATGAGCTGCATCACGCCGATCGCGCCGGCGGGCGACACGGCGTGCTGATTGAAACGGGATTCGACGTAGGCGATCGCTTCGAGCAGGCGGGGCGAGAGTTCGACCTGGCCGCCGGCCCTCTCGATGAGAGGCGCTGCGGCATTCTGTCTGGCTTCGGATTTCGTCGGCGCGCGTGGCGCGACGATTGGCGACGCGCCGTCCGCCGTGACGACGGCGGGGCCATTGAGAGTGGTGATGCCAGCCGGTCCGATCTCGATCACCTGGGCTTGGGCAGACGCTGCAAAGCCGAGCACGAGCCCGGCGCCCGTTAGGGCAGATCGCAACGGCGGCCAGTTATGTCCGTTCATTCGCCGACCCCGTGTGGCAGAAACAACACGCTACTCATCAAGGGCCATGAAGTCGAGTTCGGCGAACGAGTTTCCTCAGCCGCCGCAGCGTCAGAATGGTTGAAAACGCGAGCTAAATTGTCGCGTGCGTCCAATGCTAATACGCGGCGGATTACAAATCGGATGGGTCTTCCGGCTGTTCAGCGAACGCCGCCAGCGCCGCGGCGATGAGTTCCGCCGGATGGAATGGCTTGGGGAGCAGCGCAGCGAGGCCCGCCTTTCCTGGCCAGGGTCCCTGCCGCGCCTCGCCGGCTGGCCTTGCCGAGTGACCTATGACAACGGGAGAGGGATCGCGGTAGCCGCTGAACAGCGTGATCGCGAAGATGGCGAGACCATCCGAAGGCGGCATGTCCAGATCGAGCACATAGAGCGAGAACGGCTTTTCGCCGAGCCGTTCCAGCGCCTGGTAGCCATTGGCCGCTTCGGTGCAGACTATCCTGATCCCTTCCAGCGAGGCCACCGCGTAGCGCCGCAAAGGCGCCGAGTCGCTGACGATGAGCGCGCTGCGAGAAGGGCGCGGCATCGGATCATCCGGTCCCGGGACAGGGTCCGTATGATCTCTTCGCCAACGGTCGTCGGGGAGGCCGGACGACGAAGGTCTGCGACTCGGCATTCGTGCAGCCGGAACGGGGAAGAAGTTGATCCGGCTGTTTCCGCAGGCTGCGGCCACGGAGGGTGAAAGCCGCCGCGCCGAAGCGCGGCGGCTGCCCGTCCACCCATAGCCTTGATCTGGCGGCGTGGATCATTCCTCCACCGTCGCCAGTTCTCTTAGCGCCGCTTCCGCGCGATTGATCTTCGCGGGCGGCATATCCATTGCGAGTTCGATCGCGAAGCGCGCCATACGGCCCTGTTCGGCGACGAGGCCGGACGGCATCTCGACCAGCACCGAGTTGTGACGCTCGAGGCGGGCGCGCAGGCGGTCATGGTTTGCGGGATCGACGTGCATCTTGAAGGCGAAAGCGACGCCTTCGCCGTAGTTCACCGGCAGGCCGATCGGATCGACCTTCCAGCCGAGGTCGACCATGCGCGGCACGATCTGGCAGTCGGCGATACCGATGAAGGTCTCGATGCCGCGGGAGGCCGCGAACTCGTAGACCGCGATGTTCAGGAGGAAGCGGACCTGGTGATTGATGTCGCGCGGGAAATCCTTGTCGCCTGGCGCGTGGCGCGTCCATTCCCATACGCTCGGCCCTGTGGGCGCTTCGCCCTCGACAAAGTCGGGGAACAGGTTTTTCAGCATGTGCGGCCGCCAGGACGGGATCAGCCGCAGCGATCCTCGCACCACGCCGTTGTCGATGGCGACGAGATAGGTAGCGTTTGGCGTGTCGAATTCGTCGATGTCGAGTCCGTCCGGGGACTCGAGCGCTTTCCACCCCATCATGCCGACGAAGACGCGGTGACGATGCCGGTGCATCTGCTCGATCTCGTCGAGATACTGCCGCCGGTTGCCGGAATGGATGACGTGGACATGCATGGAACTTCTCCCAAGCGATGGGAGACGTTCGTTCCGATGAGATGGCGCGGGGACCCCCCAGGTCTGGGGGGATCGACCCTTAGGCAACCCTGGGGTTTCAGATGTGGATCAGGCCGCGCAGCGCGGCTTCGATCACGGCCTGCGTCGTCGTATGAACATTCAGGCGTCTGCGCGCTTCGCCGAGGTGCTCGTTGATCGTGTGCTCGGAGAGCGACATGATCTCGCCGATTTCCCAGCTCGATTTGCCGGCGCGCACCCATTGCAGGCACTGGCGCTGGCGCGGCGTCAGCAGGCTTCTCGATGCTTCCGGCGGCGAGGGTGGCTCGGGCGGGCTGAGACCCAGCCGGTTCGCGGCGATTGAATAATAGATCGCCAGCATGTGCAGGGCGGAGAGCAAGCGGGAGTCCGCCTCGAGCTTGTGCGGCACCATCATCGAGACGCCGTGCATCGATCCATCCGGCTGGTGGATCGGGAGATAGAAGCCGTCCTGCAGGCCGAATGACCTTGCCTCGTCGAACATCACCTTCTGTCCGTCGGAGATCGGGGTCTCGGCCTGGAACTTTGTCCACGTCGTCGGTTCGACGGTGGTGAGGCCGTGGCTCAGCAATTTGTCATGGTTGGCGAAGCCATTGTCCACGTAGTGCTTGCGCCAGTCGCGGTGGATCGGACCGGCAATACGTGCGCCCGTCGGCCGGCGGCCGCGATCGGTTGCCTGGTAGAGCACGAAGTGTCCGATGCCGTAGCCCGACACGATGTCCAGGAGTGCGTCGTCGATCTGGTCGAGCGTGTCCGACGTCTGCGATGCCTCGGCGAAACGGAACACCGGCTCGGCTACCACCGCCTCATCGAGCAGGGCGACAGGGATTGTCGCGGTATCGCGCATTGCACCCTCGAAGTGTCGTCTTATCCGCGGCGCGCCATGAAGCCGGCGACCAGCGCCTCGACGATCTCCTGCTCTTCTACAGGCTTGGCGAACACCGCGTCGACCCCGGCGATATAGAGTTGCCGGTCAAATTCGGGAGAAAGTTCGTCCACGAGCACGCAGAGGGCGGTTGCTGGAGCGGATTTTCTAAGGGTTCGGATGATGGCGAGGGCGTCCGGATCGCCCGACTCGACCGCCAGGACCGCGGCCCATGGGCCGGGCAGGAGGTCGGCCACCTGGTCGAGGGAGTCGGCGGAAACGACGGTCCAGTACAAGCTGGCGAGCGCGCTTTCGAGCATTGGCCGGCATTTCGGATCAGGTTCGAAGATTACGCCATGAGCCAAAAACCGCCCCCTCCCCGAACGAGGCGCTAGCTACAGGCAATCACGTCGCCGAGAGCACGCCAACCCGGGGGATTCCCGAAAGTCCCTGAATAGGCAGTTTAGGGGTTGCCCATGGTGGCGCCTGCCGCGGCGGCCAGGACGCCCTGATGGTCCGGCGCGGCGATTGCGATCAGCGCATCGGCTCTCGCACGGGCTGACAGGCCGCGAAGTTCGGCGACGCCGTGCTCGGTGACAATGGCGTCGGCAAGCGCGGCTGGGATCGAATATTTGCCGAGACGCGGTACGATGCGCGAGGCGCCCGATCGCGTCTGCGACGGCAGGGCGATGATCGAACGTCCGCCAGGAGAGGCCGCAGCGCCGTGCATGAAATCGGGGGCGCCGCCGACACTGCTAACGCGGCGATCACCCAGCCATTCGAGATTGATGGCGCCCTCGAGGTCGACTTCGAGGGCGGAGCCGATGGAGACAAAGTTCGGGATCGACGCCAGCCGCTCGTGGAAGTGCGTCTCGCGGACGGAGCGGAAGGTGATCCCGCTGTCCGGCAGCCAGTCGTAGAAGTCCCTGTCGCCCCAGGCGATGCCGGCGACGTGGTATCTGTCCGGATCGAGTGCGCCGCTCTCCGCGAGCAATCTGTATTCCGGTGTCACGAGGCCGGAGTGGATACGCAGCCGCTTGTGACTGGTCAGCGCGGCGATGATCACGCCGGGCGCGTCGCCGATGCCGGACTGTATTGTGGCGTACTCGGGAACCAGCGCGGCGGCGTGCCGGGCGAAGGCGTTTGTCGTTGCGGTCCGCGAGGACGCCGCCGCCGCGAGCAGCGGTTCGTCGATCTCGATGGCGAGGTCGATGTCGCCGGTTGCAAGAGCATCGCCCGCGACGCTCGGCATGCGCTTGTTGATGAAGGCGATGCGCTGCTTCGACCTGGGCGAGACGATCCGGCCGACTTCGGCGGAGATCCCGAAGGAGCAGAGGCCTTCCGCGTCTGGCGGCGCCACATGCAGGATCGCGAGGTCGAAGTCGGTCTGCCCGAGCGTTACGCCGATTTCCGAGTAGGGCATGGCGTCGATGCGGGTGCGGCCTGAGGCGATGGACGGCGCGAGCGTTGGCGAGGCCATGAAGGTGACGAGCGTCGGGCCGTCAGGCAGCGAGCCGTAGTCGAACGTGTTGACGCCGGGGATCAGGCAGGACCAGAGTTCGACGCCTTTGCCTGCGCCTGGATTGGCCTTGAACAGGTCGATGAAAGCCTGGCATTCGCCGGGGCCGCTCTGGAAGAAGACTCTCGATCCGGGCTTCAGCCAGTCGAGCACATCCTCCGGACAGCCCGTCTTCATCGTTCGGCGGAGGCGAGGAGGCGGCGCGCGCGCTCGACGACGGGCTGGTCGATCATCCGGCCATTGTGCGAGACGACGCCGTCCTGCCGCGTTTCCCACGCCGCGACGATGGCCTTGGCGTCGGCGATCTCGGCCTGGCTGACGCCGAAGCATTCGTTGAGCACGGGCACCTGGGCGGGGTGGATGCACATCGCGCCGGTGAGGCCCATGGCGTGCGCGTGCACGGCCGCCGCGCCAAAACCTTCGAGGTTGGTGAAGTTGCCGATGCCCGACGCCATGGCGAGGCCCATCAGTCCGCGCGCGGATGCGGCGTAGGAAATAGTCTGCGCGGCGAGACCGAGCGACAGGGCCGTCGGCGGGCGGCCAAGCGACAGGGCGAAATCCTCGCTGCCCAGCGAGATGCCGATCAGGCGCTGACCGTCTGCGATCTCGCGAATGCGCTCGAGGGCGCGAGGGGACTCGATCACCGCAATCACCTTGATCGTGAGGCGCTCCATGCCGCGCTCGTATTCCATCGCTTCCAGCATGGTGGAGAGGGCGTCGAGTTCCTTTGCCTCCTCGACCTTGGGCATGACGATCGCGATGAGGCCTGGAACTATGACAGCTTCGAGATCCTGTTCGAGATGGTCGGGATCGTTGTTCACCCGCACCGTCACCTGCGCGCCGTTGGCGGTGAGCATCTTCACAGCGTCGGCTGCAAGCTTGCGCGCCTCGGCTTTCGCTTCGGGCTGGGTGGAATCCTCGAGGTCGACGATGATCGCGTCGGCGCCGCGGGTGTGCGCCTTCTCCCAGCGCTGCGGAGCGGCGGCGGGTACGAACAGCAGAGAACGCCAATTGGGTTTCACACTAGACTCCGACATGACCCGACATGACCCGACATGGCGATATTTCCATCGCTGTCGCTCACCCAGACGTCTGCTCCGGAGGCGGTGTCTTCCAGGTTAACAGTGAAGGGCGCCAGATCGAAAACCGGGCGCTGCGCCCGATATTCGAACGTCTTTACCGTATCGTTGGGCCTGTGCCGCCGGAACAAATCCATCAGCAGGGTGGCCAGCAGCGGGCCGTGGACGAGCAGGCCGGGATAGCCTTCCACCTTCGTCGCGTAGTCGCGGTCATAGTGGATCTTGTGGCCGTTGTATGTGAGCGCGGAAAAGCGAAAGAGCAGCGGGGTTTCCGGATTGATCGTGCGCAAGACCTTGCCCTCGCGCCGCTCGCCCGGAGGCATGGGGCCGGCGTTTCCGGATTTCTCGCGGAACACCACGTCGAACTCTTCGGTCACGCAGAGCGTTGAGCCGTGGAACACCTGATAGCGGTAGGTGAGGAAGGCGAGCGGCCCCGTGCGGCCGGACTTCTCGACGATGCTCATAATCTTCGAGACGCGCCTGATGTCGGCGCCGAACGGGATGGGGTGGTGGAAGGTCAGGCGGCTTCCGGCGGCCATGCGCATTGGCAGTGGCAGAGGCGGGATCAGTCCGCCGCGCTGGGGGTGTCCATCCGGACCGAGCTTTGCCTGCGGCGCGCTTGGCAGGAAGCACAGCCAGTGTCCCAGCGGCGGAATGGAAGCCGCATCCGGCTCGTCGCGATCGAGCAAGCCGTTGAGACGCAGGAACGGTCCGCGCGCGACGTGGTCCTCGTGCGTCTCTTCGCGCCCGATCCAATCCTGAACGTTGACAGTTTCCATCAGAGCGACTCCCGCGTCAGAAAGACTTGGGCATGCCGAGCACATGGGTCGCCACATGGCTCAGGATCAGGTTGGTGGAGATCGGCGCGACCTGGTAGAGGCGTGTCTCTCGGAACTTGCGTTCGATATCGTATTCCTCGGCGAAGCCGAAGCCGCCATGGGTCTGGATGCAGACATCGGCCGCGAACCACGACGCTTCGGACGCAGTGAGTTTCGCCATGTTCGCCTCCGACCCGCAAGGCTTGCCCGCTTCGAAAAGTTGCGCGGCGTGGTCGACCATCAGGCTCGCTGACGTAACGCCCACATGGGCGCGGGCGATGGGGAACTGCACCCCCTGGTTTTCCCCGATGGGCCGGCCGAAAACGGAGCGGTCTTTCGCGTAGGCAGACGCCCGGTCGACGAAGAACCTCCCGTCTCCGATGCATTCAGCGGCGATCAGGATGCGCTCGGCGTTCATGCCGTCGATGATGTATTTGAAGCCCTGGCCTTCCTTGCCGATCAGGTTCTCGGCGGGGACTTCGAGATTGTCGAAGAAGAGTTCCGTGGTGGCGTGGTTCAGCATGGTGCGCACGGGCTTGATGGTGAGGCCGTTGCGCTTTGCTGTGCGCATGTCGACTAGCAGCACGCTCATGCCATCGGAGGGTTTGGCGCTGTCGTCGCGCGGGCTGGTGCGGCAGAGCAGGACCATCAGGTCGGAATGCTCGGCGCGGCTGATCCAGATCTTGTAGCCGTTGACGATGTAGGTGTCGCCCTGACGCTTCGCGAAGGTCTGGATGCGGGTGGTGTCCGTGCCGCTGGTTGGTTCGGTGACGCCGAAGGCCTGCAGGCGCAACTCGCCGCTGGCGATCTTCGGCAGGTAACGCTGCTTCTGGTCTTCTGAGCCGTGCCGCAGCAGCGTGCCCATGGTGTACATCTGCGCATGGCACGCGGCGCCGTTGCAACCGGAGCGGTGGATCTCTTCCAGCACGGCGCACGCAGCGGATATGCCGAGGCCGGCGCCGCCATAGGCTTCCGGTATCAGGACCGATAGCCAGCCTTGCTGCGTGAGCGTCTTCACGAATTCGGTGGGGTAGGCGCGATCGCGGTCGAGCGCCCGCCAGTAGGGACCGGGAAACTGCGCGCAGAGCTTCCGCACCGCGTCGCGGATGTCCGAGTGGCTTTCTGTATCCGTCATGAGGTCACCGCTCCCAGCGCCGCAGTGTGCAGCGTCGGAGCGGTTTCGTCACCCGCCAACCAGAGGCGCCAGGCAACCAGTCTGTTCCAGAACGGGATGAAGCTCCACCTTCGCCGCTGCGGGCAGGCCGGCATAGGCCTTCCTCAAAGTATCAAGGCATTTGAGCTGGTATTTGAATGCACCCTGTTCGTAGGGCATGCCGAGCGCGGTGAAGGCGAATGTCTCCTTGCCGGCCGCGAGCGCTTTTTCGTTGGCAATGAGGAACGGGAAATAGAGTTCGCCGGCGAAGGCCAGCAATTTATCGACGATCGGCGCACGCGGCTCGCCGGCCTTGCGCCATTCGCCGTCATGGCCGGAGAGATCGTCCATCCGCGCCAGCCAGCGGAAGGTCAGCGGCGCGATCTTGCGCATCAGCCTTTCCGGCGTCGGGTCCACCGCGAGCTGCGAGAACTGGCCCATCCAGCCGAATTCGGCGAGTGAGGGGCGTGAGCCGAACCAGAAGGCTGTCTCCGTCACCTGCGCTTCAAGTATCGCGCACAGGCGGCGCATCGTCTCCTCGATCAGCGGGGCGTTGCCGGGCGTGCAACCGACCAGCGCCATGCGCCCCATCTGCCGCGAGCGGAAATAGTCGGCGAACTTCGCAATCTGTTCCGCGCCACTACCGCGAAAGCGGTCGAACGACAGCCAGGTCGACAGCGCCTTCTGGTCCTCCTCGTAGAACCAGCGATAGTGAAACATCAGCTTGGTGCCCCACTCGTCGGCCATGTCCTCGATCAGGCAGGCGAGGAAACGGTCGGCGGGATCGGCTGGTACGATGGAGCGCGCGTGATGACGCTCTTCCAGTTCGAAGATCATCGGCGTGGAATCGTTGCGCCATTCGCCGGACGGATACTGGATCACCGGGATCACCGGCGCCTTGACGTTACGGAGCGCCTCTTCCGTATCGGGCCCGATCGGCTGCCAGATATAGGGGAGCCGGCGATAGCGCATGATCGCGCGCATCTTCATGGAGTAAGGAGATCCAAGTCCGCCGATGACGCGGTAGTGCTGTGAAGGCGCCGTCGCGCTCATTATGATTTCCTCCCGCTGGACGCGGCCCCGACAGTCGTACAAACTGTACCGAACGGTAACAAGCCGCCTGCGCTAGGATAAGCGCATCAAGGGATGGAGACGCATATGAAACGGTTGGCGTTCGCGGTCTGTGTGGCCGCTCTCCTGTCCGCGTGCGGGGAATCAGAGGTCGCGGCGAATGGCGACCAGCAGGCGGCAGGCGGTGCACAAGCTACCGAGCGTCCCGCGGCGAACCCGCTGAAGAACGCCTACTTCGGCGATCTCCACCTTCACACCCGCAATTCGTTCGACGCCTACATCTTCAACGTGCGCGCCTCGCCGGACGATGCCTACACTTATGCCAAGGGCGGCACGATCAAGCACGCGGCCGGCTTCGACCTTCACATGAAGAGCGGTCCGCTCGATTTTCTGGCCGTGACGGATCACTCGGAATATCTCGGCGTGCTTCCCGCCATCAACACCGAAGGCGATCCCTACTCCAAGGCGCCTTATGCGAAGGAGTTGTTCTCGACCGATCAGGTCCAGGTCAACGCCGCGTTCCGCAAGTTCGCCGACACGCTGAACGTCGGCAAACGCATGCCGGAATACGCCGACCTGCGCACCGTGAAGTCAGCATGGCACGACATCATCGAGGCCGCAAAGAAGCACTATGAGCCCGGCAAGTTCACCACGCTGGTCGGCTACGAATTCACCTCCGCGCCCGAGGGGCGCAACCTCCACCGCAACGTGATCTTCGCTGGCGATGCCGTGCCCGAACTGCCCTACAGCGCGCTGGAATCGCAGAATCTAGAAGACCTGTGGAAGTGGCTCGACGAGCGCCGCGCCGAAGGTATGGAGTCGCTGGTCATTCCGCACAACTCCAACGGTTCGAACGGCACGATGTTCGAGCGCACGATGTGGAACGGCAAGCCGATCGATCGCGCCTGGGCCGAGCTGCGCCAGCGCAATGAACCGCTCGCGGAAGTGACACAGGTCAAGGGAACGTCCGAGACCCACCCACTGTTGTCGCCGAACGACGAGCTGGCCGGCTTCGAGGTCATGGAATGGTATATCGGACAGGCGAAGAGGATCACGAAGTTCGATGGCGGTTACGTCCGCAAGGCGTTGAAGGATGGGCTCGAAATCGAAGCCAAGGTCGGCGTCAACCCGTACAAGTTCGGAATGATCGGCGCCAGCGACACGCACAATGCCGCCGGCAGCTATGAGGAGGACAACTACTACTCGAAAGTCGGCATCCGCGATGCAACGCCGGAACTGCGTGGCTCCGCGCCGCCGCAAGGAAAGACATGGGGCGACTATCAGGTGCCCGACGGAATCACCCGCTTCTCGACCTGGGGCGCGTCGGGCCTGACGGGCGTCTGGGCGGAAGAGAACACGCGCGAGGCGATCTATGGCGCGCTGCGCCGCAAGGAGACGTTCGCCACCACCGGCCCGCGCATCCGCGTTCGCTTCTTTGCCGGCTATGGCCTCAAGGGAACCGAGCTTACCAGCGACGACGGCGTGAAGGCGGCCTATGCGAACGGCGTGCCCATGGGCAGCGATCTTGTCGGCAAGGCCGATGGCGCACCGGACTTCCTCGTGATGGCGATGCGCGACACCAACTCCGCGCCGCTGCAGCGTATCCAGATCGTCAAGGCGTGGACGGATGCGAAGGGCAAGGCGTTCGAGAAGGTGTTCGACGTCGCCTGCTCGGATGGCGGGGCGATCGATCCGAAAACCCAACGCTGCGCGGACAATGGCGCCAGCGTCGACGTGAAGACCTGTGCGTTTTCGCAGGACAAGGGCGATGCCGAACTCAAAGCCGGATGGACCGACCCGGAATTCGATCCAAAGCAGAACGCGTTCTACTATGCGCGCGTGATCGAGAACCCGACCTGCCGGTGGTCGACGTGGGATGCACTTCGCGCCGGCGTGGAGCCGAGCCCGCACCTGCCGACGACGATACAGGAGCGCGCCTACACCTCGCCGATCTGGTTCGTGCCGACGAAAGCGAATTAGCGTGCAGGCTGACGGCAAGACGGGTGTGGCGGCTTTCGTCAAGCGAGCCGTCCGCGAGCCGCTGCTTCATTTCCTGGCGATCGGGCTCGCGCTGTTTGTCGCCAACGGCCTGATCCATGGACCGGAGAAGGGACCGGTCGGTGAGATCGTCATCTCGCAGGGCCAGGTGAACCAGCTTGTCGAGAGCTTCATCCTGCTTTCGGGCCGCGCGCCCAGCCGTGTCGAGCTCGAAGGCATGGTCGACGATTTCGTCACGGAGGAAATCTCGTATCGCGAAGCTGTCGCCATGGGGCTCGACGCCGACGACACCATCGTTCGCCGCCGCATGCGGCAGAAGCTAGAATTCCTGATCGAGGACGCCAGCGCCAGCGATCAGCCGAGCGATGCGGAGCTGCAGGCGTGGCTGGAGGTACACGCCGAGGACTATCGGTTGCCGGAACGCCGGGCGATCCGGCAGGTGCTGGCCAGCGGCGACAAGCGCGGGCCGGGCGCGCAGGCGGATGCGAGGGCTTTCCTCACGAAGCTCAAGACCGGCGGCGACCCGGCGAAGCTAGGCGATCCTTCCATGCTGCCGGCGGCAATGTCGCTCACCACGGAAGAGGGCGTCGCCAATCTGTTCGGCGAGGATTTCGCCGCCGCGGTGTTCGGCCAC
>JAUYPV010000082.1 GCA_030697555.1 Hyphomonadaceae bacterium | reverse complement strand
CATCCTCGATACCGCCGGTCACGAAGATGATCCGGTCCTTCAGAAGCCGCGAGAAAATGTCGTAGGCGCGCTCACCACGGCTGGACTGCTCCACCACCATGGGAACGAGGTTCATGCCTCTGGTAATCATGTCGTCCATGGCGGCTTCTTCCTGCTCCGGCCCATCAGGGGCCGCTGAGACTCAAATCACGGGTAGGACTAACAATATCCGAACGCCCTGCCCCAAGCGCAAGGGGTGGCTATGGGGGAGCGCCAGGCGCCTGCCTGGCACAGGCCGCAGAGCGGCCTAAAACGGCGATAGCTGGGGATAGAAAGAGCCGGGCGGGCGCCCGGCGCTCCCCTGAACCCAGGGCGGTTACTCTTCCCCGACTTCCTTCATCAGCTCTTCGCGGGTGACCGGTTTGTCGGTCACGGTCGCTTTCGAGAGGATCAGGTCGACGACCTTCTCCTCGTAGATCGGCGCGCGGAGCTGGGCGAGAGCGCCCGGGTTGTTGCGGTAGAACTCGATCACCTGCTTCTCCTGGCCGGGATAGCGCTGGGCTTCCTGGCGGAGGGCGGCGCCCAGTTCCTCGTTGGTGATGTCGACATTGGCGCGGCGGCCGATCTCGGCGAGCACCAGGCCGAGACGCACGCGGCGCTCGGCGATCTTGTGGTATTCGCCCTTCAGGTCTTCGTCCGACTTGCCCTTGTCTTCGTCGCTGAGGCGCCCGGCGTTCTTCTCGGCTTCGAACTGCGCCCAGATCTGGTCGAACTCGGCCTTCACCATCATCGGCGGCAGGTCGAACGAGTGCTTCTCGTCGAGGGCGTCGAGAAGGACGCGCTTTACCTGCTGGCGGGTCGCCTGGCTGAGTTCGCCGGAGAGCTGCGCCTTCATGGCGTTCTTCAGGGCGTCGAGGTTTTCCAGGCCGAGCGTCTTGGCGAAGTCTTCGCCGATCTCGGGCGTCTTCGGCGCCTTCACTTCCTTGACCGTGGTTTCGAACACGGCGGGTTTGCCCTTCAGCGTGTCGACTGGATAGTCGTCCGGGAAGGACACGTTGACGTCCTTCTTGTCGCCGGCCTTCGCGCCGATGAGCTGGTCCTCGAAGCCCGGGATGAAGCGGTTGGAGCCGATCACCAGCGTCGTGCCTTCGGCGGCGCCGCCTTCGAACGCTTCGCCGTCGATCCGGCCGATGAAGTCGATGACGACCGCGTCGTCCTTCTCGGCTTCGCCTTCCTTGGTCTCGTAGGACTTGTTGTTGGCGGCGAGCTTGCCGAGCGCCTCGTTGAGTTCTTCCTCGGTCGGCTCAACGACCATGCGTTCGATCGAGATGCCGGCGACGTCGGCCGGTTCGAACTCGGGCATGATCTCGAGGGTCATGTGGTAATCGAGGTCGGCTTCGCCGTTGATCAGCTTTTCCTGGTCGCCCTCGAGCTTGATCGAGGGGCGTGAGGCGGCGCGCAGCGCCTTCTCTTCCAGCGCCTTGGTGGAGGTTTCCTGGACGACGTCGTTGACGATGTCGCCCATGATGGACTTGCCGTACATCTTGCGGATGTGCGCGTCCGGAACCTTGCCCGGTCGGAAGCCCTTGAGCTGAACCTTGGGCTGGATTTCCTTGATCTTGGCCTTGAGCTTGTCGGCCAGCTCCCCCTTCGGGATGGAGACGCGGAACTCCCGCGAAAGACCTTCCGATTTCGTCTCTGTGACGTCCATCAGGGAACCCCGGATGTATTGAATGGTTTGAGCCCTCTCCGGCATGGCCGGGAGGGCGGGCCGGGCTTCTTACACAGCCCTTCCCCGCCTGTCTATGAAGCTTTCAGGGCGGTTTTGGGGCCGGGAAAGCCTGCCTGCGCCTTCGCAGGCTTCGGCAGGTAAACTGGTGCGGATGATAGGACTTGAACCTACACGGGTTGCCCCACTGGAACCTAAATCCAGCGCGTCTACCAGTTTCGCCACATCCGCATCCGGGCGGGCCGACTGATAAGGCGGTCCGGCCCGGCGCGCCAGCCGGTTTTGCCCTGCCCGGTTAGGGCGTCAGGTCCCTGAGCTGCACGCTCAGGTGCTCGCGTGGGGCGATGTAGGTGTTGAGGGCCTTGAAGGTCAGCGCCAACTTCGAGGCGTCGGGGACGTTCTTGACCAGCAGGGTAAACGTGGAGCCGGCGCGGACGGTGAAGACGTGGGCTTCGTCATAGGCGCCCTCGGGACCTGCGTTTTCGAGGATGTAGTCGACCGGGCTGTCGTTGATGACGCTGACAGGGACGACCGTGGTGTTGGGCAGCGGCTTGTCGACTTCGATCTTCAGTGTGGAGCGGACGACGGCTTCGACGTTCTCGCGTCTGCCCACAAGGTTGTCGTTGTAGATCGCGACTGTGGCGCCAGCCTTCAGCGCGGCCTTGAGACCGTCGGCGGTTTCGGTCGCCGTCAGCACGAGCGTGGCCGTGCGGTGGCCTCCGTTTGCAAGGTCGTAGTCCCAGTCGATCAGGCCGTGGATGTCGGACGTGCCGAGGATGGTGAGGTTGTTGTCGAGCGCGATCTTGAACGCCTCGTCCGACATGTCCGCGCCATTGGCGACTTCGATGCCGTGCAGGAGGCCCTGCTTGATGAAGTCGGCGTGCACGGGGTCGAGCGTGGCGATGCCGTTCGGCGTCTGCGACGTCCAGTAGGGATGGTTCCAGAAGGTGAAGCCGCCCTGGGCGTTCGCCGCCTTGAGCTGTTCGCACGCCGCATCGACAGCGTTGAGGCCGGCCTTGGGCATCATGGCGTTGGCGTCGGTAAGGAACACCGCGTTCATGTGCCCTGGCTGGATTGCCAGCTTGGTGATCTCCGAGCCGTTAATGACCACCAGCGGCTGCTTGTTCACGCCGGTGGCGTCAGGCTTCACGGTCGCCGCCTGGTTCGCGATCTGGAAGGAGCGGTTGCGATCCTTGTGCGGGATGTCGGCTGCCTTGGGCTGGTATTCGAGGTGCTCGCTGACCGCCATGGCGAAGAGGCCGTCGCGCTTGGCTTCTTCCACCCGCACATCGGGCCAGACCGAGCCGTCGGAGAAGACGCTGTGGGTATGAAGATCGACGGCAAGCACCGAGCGGCCGTCGAGCAGTTTCGGGAAAGCGACGCGGCGGGCGCGTGCGATATCCGGCCCGTCATGGGCGATTGCGACCGGTGCGGGCGCGAGAACCGCAAGAACCAGAGCCGCTGAAACGAGTTTGCGCATGAACCCCTCCGTCTGACCGGAAGAGGCATGCCGCGATT
>JAUYPV010000072.1 GCA_030697555.1 Hyphomonadaceae bacterium | reverse complement strand
CCCCCTAAGGGCTCCACGCTCGAACGCACCGCTCCCGCGCCGTTGAACAGGTGTACCGGCTGCCCTCCTGCGGGGACGATGGGCGTGAGTATAAGTGCGTCCCGACCCAGCAGGATAAGTTGCACGATTTTTTCGGGCGGGTTTTGGCGGAAAGCCGCGCAAGCGATTGGTGTGCTTCAGAATCTTTTTCTGAAAAAACTTTCGACGCTCGTCCTTAACCTGCGGATTTGAGCGGTTTCATTCCCCTATTTCGGTGTTGCTCAATGCGCCCCACGCGTCGTGGTGATTGCGAGCTAGGGCTCAAAAGCAGACGGCCCGCTCTTTCGAGCGGGCCGCTGCAGTTTCATCCCTCGACAGATCAGCTCGTCTTGCCGCCTGGCTGGGTGTCGCCGCGGGTGAGGGCTTCTTCGGTGGCGTCGCGTTCGATCTCGGTCGGCTTGGGAAGCGCCTGGGCGCCCAAGTGCCAGAGAATCGAGAACGGGTAGGCGAAAATCACGCAGGCGATCATCGCCCAGCGCAGCGAGTCCACACCGATGCCGATGCCGGTCACGGCCGGGAAGGCGTTGCGCAACGAGAAGGCGAGATTGCCGTGGAGGCCGGCATCCTTGGCGAGATCGCCCATCTGGAAGCCATTGGCGATGGCGGCCGAAAGGTCGGCTTCGCTCAGCGTCTTGGCGGTCGTGGCGCCTGCGGCCTGGAGCGCGGTGTAGACGTCTTCCACGCGCGGGCAGGACTTGGCCAGCTGCACCGCCTGGTCGGCGAGGTTGCAGGCCGAGGCGTCGTTGAGGAAGTCGCTGGCCTGGCCCACCAGCAGCGGCCCGAGTCCGAGGCCGATGATGTTGAGGATCAGGAACAGCACCGCCGACGACATCGCCCGCATGCCCGGAGGCACCAGCGAGTGGGTGACCGCCAGCGACGGCCCGAGATAGGCCGCGGCGAGGACGAGGCCGATGCCGTAGCAGGTGAGGGCGATCCACGGCTCGTGCGTGATGAGACCGAATATGAAGATCGGGCCGCCGATCACCTTGCCCCACATCGGCACCCAGAGCTGCCAGCGCTTGTCCCGCTTGCCCAGCCAGTCGGCGAACATGCCGCCGCCGATCGTGCCGATGGCGCCCGCGATGCCGGCGATCATGCCGTAGGTGAAGCCGATCTCGGTGCGCGACATGCCGTGGCTGCGTTCCATGAACGGTACCATCCAGTCGCCGATGCCGTAGGTTACGAAGGTGCCGAGGCCGGTGGCCACGGAGAAGTAGCGGAACGACTTGAGGCCCCAGAGATGCTTGAACGACTGGAGGAAGGTGACTTTCTCGGTCGACGGCTTGAGGCCAGACAGGCCGCGCATCGGCTCGCGCATCGTGAAGTGCATGAGGATCGCCAGCAGGATGCCGGGGATGCCAACCACCATGAACGCCGTGCGCCAGTTGAACGCGTCGGAAATCCAGCCGCCGCCGACATTGCCGAGCAGCGTGCCGATATAGATGCCGGACGAGTAGATCGCGAGCGCGCGGGCGCGCTTCTCGGGCTCGTAGAGGTCCGAGACGATGGCGTGGGCGGGCGGGCTGCCGCCGGCTTCGCCGACGCCGACGCCCATGCGGGCGAGGGCGAGCTGCCAATAATTCATCACCAGGCCGGAGATAGCGGTGAACCCGCTCCAGACGGTCAACGACCAGGTGATGACGGTCTTGCGGTTTGTGGAGTCGGCGACGCGGGCCAGCGGGATGCCGACCACGGTGTACAGCAGCGCGAACAGGAAGCCCGTCAGCAGGCCGAGCTGGCCGTCGGAGAGGTTGAACTCTTCCTTGATGGGCGTCTGCAGGATCGAGAGGATGCGCCGGTCGATGAAGTTGAAGGCGTACACCAGCATCAGGATGACGAGAGCGTAGGTGCGGTGCTTCCGCGCCTCCTCCATAGTCGTGATCTTGCTGGGCCCCATCAGCCTTCTCCTCCCGAATTTCCGGATTTTTCCACCCGCTTGGCGCGAAGGGTTCCCAGAAGGAAACCGATCTGTCCATGCCAAACGCCCCCTCCAGGCGCGGCGAGCGATCACAAGCCTGCCAGAACCCGTTCAGAAACAGTCATTACGGGAAGATTGCCGTGAACCGGCACGCGCTTGAGGCGAGGGAACCGGGAAACAAGAGGAGGGATGGTGGGCGATGTAGGGATTGAACCTACGACCCCGCCCGTGTGAAGGGCGTGCTCTCCCGCTGAGCTAATCGCCCGGGATCCAGAAGACGGGGTTCATAGTCGCGAGCCCCGCGAGGCGTCAAGTTTTACACGGCTTGCGGGAAGAGGTCGGGAGCTTTGTCCGAGCAATTTTTAAATGCGCCGCGACTCGGGCGCACACCATCGCTCCCCGATTCCCTCTTCATACTTCCGAATGCGGCTTCGGTTCCCCACATGGGCGCTGAGGTTTTGGTCCAAGCGACGAGGCGGCTTGGCGATTTCCTGTGTTTTCAAGGTGGAAGCAGTTGCGTCGGCAACGGCTGTTCATCTTCCCGGCAATACACAGGGCCGTCCGCCACAATTGGTCTTCAAAATACCTTGGCTGCTTCATGCGCCGCCTCAACTGCATACTTAACTTGACTATGCGCACTCACCGGAAACCGGGAGGGCGAGAACTGAGGGACCTACCGAGGCCGATCGGCGTTCTGTCGTAAGGGCCTCATCAGGTGTCTGGAGCTACTCCTATGAACGGCGATTTCTGCGACAATGATGGCGCTCGCAAGCTGAAGACGAAGATTGAAGAGTATTGGACCTCGCGTGGGTTCGATGTCTCGATCAACCTCGTCGAAGCTGGCTTCGTGCCTGCGATGCGCTCTGCGCGCACTGACGTTCGCAGCAACATGGTCAACGGCATGCCTCCGCGCAAAAAGGGCGGGCGCAACGCCGAAGTCGGCAAGCCGGCGAGCTATGTCCGCGGCATAGGCTGAACGCCAAGCAGGCGGACTGCGAGATCCGGCAACTCATCGTAATGATTAAACACCGCGTCGGCGCCCAACAGCTCCGGCGCGGTGTCCGTATAGCCGAACGAAACCAGCGCCACAGGCGCGCCCGCGCCCCTGGCCGAGCCGACGTCGGCGGCGGAATCCCCCACCATCAGCGCGCGCGCCGGATCGCCCTTCGCGGCGCGGACGGCGGCGATGAAGTGGTCTGGATGCGGCTTGCGGTTCTTCACCGAGTCCGCGCCGACGACCGCAGCGAACGGATGGGCGAAGTTGAGGGCAGCGAGAAGCTGGTTGGAGAGGAAGGTCCGCTTGTTGGTGCAGACGCAGAGGATGGCGCCCGCGGCGGCCAGCTTTGCGAGGGCGGCTTCGACGCCGGGCCAGATCGTCGAATGCGCGACGATATCCTGGGTGTAGGCGTGGGTGTAGGCTTCGGTCAGGGCGTCGAGCTTCCCGTCGTCGTGGTGGATGCCGTGGACGCCGCAGGCGCGGACGATCAGCGCCCGGGCGCCTTGGCCGACAAAGGCGCGGACGTCGGCGAGCGTGGCGGCTGGCAGGCCCTCGGCGGCGAGGACGTGGTTCAGCGACCGGTGCAGGTCCCCGGCGGTGTCGACCAGCGTTCCGTCGAGGTCGAAGGCGACGGTGCAGCCGGCAAGGCTTGCTGCCAGGAGACTGGGCATGCGCAACTCCACGGTATATGCCCGGAAACCAACGACGATTCCTGACAGGGACAAGCTATGGCGGATCGTTTCGCAGTCATCCTGGCAGCGGGCAAGGGCACGCGGATGAAGTCGCCGCGGCCCAAGGTGCTGCACGAAATCGGCGGCCGCAGCATGCTGGCGTGGAGCGTGGCGCTGGCGAAGGAGCTGGGCTGCAAGCGGTCTGTCGTGGTGGTGGGGCCGGACATGGCCCAGCTTTCGGAAGCGGCGGCGAAACTGGTCGGGGCCGAGAACGTCGTCGTCCAGAAGGATCAGCTTGGGACGGCCAATGCGGTCGATGCGGCGCGAGGCGCGCTGAAGGACGCCGACGGGCACGCCATCGTGCTCTATGCCGATACGCCGCTTGTGCCGAAAGAGGCCGGCGAGCGGGCGTTCGCGGAACTGGAGAAGGGCGCCTCGGTTTGCGTGCTCGGCTTCCGGGCGAAGCTGCCGAACCGCTATGGACGCCTGGTGACGGCGGGCGACGGTTCGCTCGAGGCGATCGTCGAGGCCAACGATGCAACGGACGCGCAGCTAAAGATCGAGCTGGCGAATTCGGGCGTGATGGCCGCGCCGGTGAAGCTGATGTTCGAGCTTCTGAAAGACGTGAAGAGCGACAACGCCAAGAAGGAATTCTACCTCACCGACCTCGTCGGCCTGGCGCGTGGGCGAAAGCTGCAGGCCTCGGTGGCGCACTGCGAAGAGCGGGACGTGCAAGGGGTCAACAGCCAGGCCGAGCTGGCGGCGGTCGAGCAGGACTTCCAGGCGCAGGCGCGCGCACGCTTCATGACGGACGGAGTGACCCTGCAGGCGCCCGAGACAGCGTACTTCGCGCATGACACGAAGATTGCAGCTGGCGTCACCGTGGAGCCGAACGTGGTGTTCGCCACGGGGGTGAGTATCGCGGCGGGCGCGGTGATCCGGGCGTTCTCGCATCTCGAGGGCGCTAGGGTGGGCGAGGGGGCGATCGTGGGGCCGTTCGCCCGGCTGCGTCCCGGGGCGGTGATCGGGCGCGAGGCGCACATCGGCAACTTCGTCGAGGTGAAGAACGTGACGGTGGGGGATGGGGCCAAGGCCAACCACCTCTCCTACCTCGGCGATGGCGAGGTGGGCGCGGGCGCAAACATCGGCGCGGGGACCATCTTCTGCAATTATGACGGGTTCTTCAAATACCGGACGGTGGTTGGGGCCAATGCATTCGTCGGGTCGAACTCCTCGCTGGTGGCCCCTGTGACAATTGGCGCTGGCGGTTATGTCGGCTCGGGATCGGTGGTCGTGGACGACGTGCCGGCCGACGCCCTGGGCATCGCCCGCGGACGGCAGGCCAACAAGGAAGGCTGGGCAAAAGCCTTCCGCCAGACACAATCAGCTGCCAAGAAGTCCGGCACGAAGCCTCCTGGCGCCGTATAGGCGGGCTCCGGAAGGCCGGTACTGCGTAATTGCTATTTCGCGCCCTAGTCAGAGCAAAAAGCTGCGATAGCTCATGTTGGGGCTTGATAAGTGCGCCTCGGACTGGAAATTGCACCAAATGCCTTCGGTGGTGGAAGGCTCGCTGGAGGGGAACGACATGCGGAGATCGGTTTTGAAAAATAGTGCAGGCTTATCGGCGGTCATGTTCGGCGTGATGGCGCTGGGCGGACTGGGCGCGGTGACGGTGATCGCAGCCCCCGCAGCGGTGGCGCAGACCAAGTCGACAAAGGAATTCGTTGAAGCGTACACCGCCGCCAAGGCACTTGTGGACGCGCGCAACTACAGCGCCGCCCTGCCGAAGATCGATGCAGCCTCCGCGCAGGCCAAGACCCAGCAGGAGAAGAGCGCCGTCGCGGGGATGCGGGTGCTTTCCTACAGCGGCCTGAAGAGGAACGCTGAGCTGATCAAGGCGATCGAGGCCCACCAGGCGATCGGCGGTCTCAGCGGCGCCCAGCAGAAGAACTACAAAGAGATGCTCGCCGGCGCGTATGACGCCACGGGTCAGAACGCCAAGGCCGCGCAGATCACCAAGGAACTGGTCGGCGAAGGCGGTGGCAGCTCCACGCAGATCGCCTATCTCGCCCGCTCCGCGCTGACAGCCAGGCAATACGACGAGGCGGTCAAGTACGCGAACCAGGCCATCAGCCAGGCGAGCAAGGAGGGCAAGAAGCCGTCCGCCGCGCACTACAACATCATCCTCAACGCCAACAAGTCGGCGAACAAAATGGACGCGTACTACGCGACGCTGGAACGCGCTGCGCCGATCTTCGGTTCGGAAACCTACTGGCGTCCGCTGATCGAGAAGACGAAGACGTCGCCCAAGTTCAAATCCGACGTGGCGCTGCTCGACGTCTACCGCACGCTCGAGGCCGCCAAGGTCAACCTGACCAACCAGGAAAAAATGGAAATGGGCGAGATGGCGCTGAACCGCCGTCTGCCGCTCGAAGCGGATCGCGTCATGGGCCCGCTGTTCAAGGCCGGCACGGTCGGCGGCGCTGGCGACAACAAGGCCGAGCGCAACAAGAAGCTCTACGAGAAGGTCGTGGCGGACGCGAAAGCCGCCAAGGCCGGCGGCCTCGAAGCCGCCGAGAAGGACGCCGCGACGAAGGCCACCGGCGACCAGTACGTGACCGCCGGCGAGGGCTATTTCACTGTTGGCAACTACGCCAAGGCGGCCGAGCTGATCCAGAAGGGCATCGACAAGGGTCAGCTTGAGCCCGGCAACCTGGAGCTGGCGAAGCTTCGTCTCGGCATCGCCCAGTACAAGGCCGGCCAGAAGGACGTGGCCCGCAAGACCTGGGGAACCGTGACCGGCGACAACGGCGCCGCTCAGCTTGCCAAGTACTGGACCGCAATTTCGAAGACCTGAGACTTACGCCTTTCTCTCCGACGGATCGCCCACAATCAGCCTCGGCCCCGGGCCGAAGCGTTTGAGGCGGTCCGCCGGATTGTAGAGCTGGCATTTCTTCAGGCTCAGGCAGCCGCAGCCTATGCAGTTGTCGAGATTGTCCCGCATGCGGGTCATCGTGGAGATGCGCGTCTCCAGCTCGGCGCGGAAGGCGCGGCTGATGTGCTCCCAGTCCTTCTGCGTCGGCGCGCGGCCCGGCGGCAGGCCGGCTAGCGCCTTGCGGATATCCTCGATCGAGAAGCCGAGCTGCTGGGCGATCAGCACGAAGGACAGCCGGCGTATGTCCGACCGCAGGAAGCGCCGCTGGCCGCCCGCGGAGCGGATGGGGGAGACCAGCTTCTTCGTCTCATAGAACCGGATTGCCGATACCGAGAGGCCCGTGCGTTTCGCAAGGTCGCCGATAGACAGCGCGTCCGTGTGGCGGGGCGGGGGGATGTCGGCCATCGAAAAAGTCCTTGACCTCAAGTTAGGTTGAGGAATTACGCATCTAGCCCACCGGGAATCAACCCGCCGCAAGAGAAGGGCCCAGGCGTGAGCGCAGCAGCACTTGAGCACGTCAACGTAACCACGAGTTCAGCGAAGGAGACGGCAGAGCTGCTGTGTTCTGTTTTCGGCTGGCGAGTCCGCTGGCAGGGGCCCGCAAAGTCGGGCGGCCGGTCCATCCATGTCGGCACGGAAGGCGCCTATGTCGCGCTGTACACACCGCCAGCGGACGCGCTCGCCGATCCCGGGGAGGGTCAGCCCAACCATGTCGGCCTGCTGGTCGATGACCTCGACTCCATCGAACTGAAGGTGATCGCGGCCGGCTACACGCCCTTCAACCACGGCAACTACGAGCCCGGGCGCCGTTTCTACTTTCATGACCGCGGCGGCGTCGAGTTCGAGGTGGTGAGCTATGCCTGACGCGATAGAGGCGAGAATGCACAGGCTGGTGCGCTTTGGCGCGGCGGCGGGCGTGCTGGGCGGGCTGCTACGGATCGCGTCGGGCTTCGTGCCTTACCAGCCGGAGCAGGCCTGGCTTGAGGCGCTCTACGGCGTGATCGATGTCTGCCTGCTGTTCGGCCTGCTGGGGTTCTATCTCGCGAGCGCCGAGAAGCTCGGCGTTGCTGGAATGGCGCTGTTTGCCGTGGCGCTAGCGGGACTGGCGAGCATTGTCGGGCCGGATGCGCAGATGTTCGGCGTCGATTTCTATCGCGTCGGCGCGCTGGTGTTCCTTGTGGGGCTCGCCGGGCTGTCGGTGCAGATGCTGCTGAAGCGCCAGCTTGTGGCGAGCGCCTGGCTGTGGATCGCGGCGCTGGCGAGCAGCCTTGCGGGCGCGGCATTGCAGGCGCCGCTGGGCATTCTCGGCGCAGGCATGCTGCTTGGCGCCGGCTATGTGCTGGCGGGGCTCATGATCCTGCGCCCGCGCATTGTGGAGAAACAGATGGCGGCGGCCTAGCCGGCTTTCAGCGCCTTCACGGCCTCCAGCGTCTTCGAGACGTGGTTCTTCGGATTGAGGGCGGAGTAAGCGAGCTTGATCGTGCCGTCCGAGGCGATGACGTAGGAGGTGCGATCGCTCCAGCCCGGCGTCAGCATCATCGAGACCTTGTAGGCCTTCACCGTCTGTTCGGAGACGGCGGCGACCGGGAATTTGTTGCGGCAGGTTTCGGTCGAGAATTCCGCCAGCCGGTCGGTGTTGCCGCGCGTGACGCCGATCAGGGTTGCTCCATTGGCTGCGAATTCGTCGGCCGCATCGGCGAACATCTTGGTTTCCTGCGTGCAGCCCGACGTGAAGGCGGCCGGGAAGAAGTAAACCACCACCGGGCCCTTCTTCAGCGCATCGGCGAGGCGGAACGAGAAGGGCTGGCCGGCCAGCGCACCGTCGGCGGTGAAGTCAGGCGCTGTCGCACCGGTCCTGAGCGCGGCGAAGGCCGGGGCCGCTACCAGAGCGGAAAAGACGAGGGCGGCGAGAATGCGTTTCATGACGATCTCCTGCGGCGAACGACCAGCCGCCTGGCACTCTACGCGGAACGGCGCGCGCCGGATCGCCTAGGCAAGCCTTTTGGCGGCTTCGGTGCGGAGTTCGCGCTTCATGATCTTGCCGGTTGCGCCGCGCGGCAGCGGATCGCTGACGATGTGGATGTAGCGGGGAATCTGGAATTTCGCGAGGCGCGGTTCCAGGAAAGCCTTGAGTTCGGCGTCGTTGACCGAGCGGGTGGTGTAGACCGTGGCGGCGACTTCCTCGCCCAGGCGTTCGTCGGGCACGCCGTAGACGCAGGCTTCGGCGACGTCGGGGTGTTCCATCAGTGCGTATTCGACGCCGCCGCAGCCGATGTTTTCGCCGCCGCGGATCACGAGGTCCTTGATG
>JAUYPV010000056.1 GCA_030697555.1 Hyphomonadaceae bacterium | reverse complement strand
CGAGTTAGGGGGATGAGCGTTCATCTTCGCACGTGTGGGGCGAAGAATCTGAAAGGTTACGGGGAGATAGAGGAATCTGGGCTGCGAGAGCGGGGTTTTCGTCACCGATGGAGGAAGGCTTGTGCGCCGCTGTGCTGTGCGCTGCGTCCCGGAGCACCTCTTCAACTTTGAGCGCGCCGGCGACGAGGTCGCGGCGGATCATGATGCAGTCGATCTCGATGAGTGCGGGGAAGTGGCCGCCATTGTTGGGGACGAGGGCGCTGAGGTCGAAGCCGAGGGACTGGTAGAAGGTGAGGGCTTCGCGGAAGTCGACCGCGTCCTGGTACAGGCGGCGGATCGAGAGTTCGCTCTGGAAGCCTACGAATTTCGAGAGCACGGGTTCGGCGCCATTGAGGACCTTCAGGTCGAAGCCCTGCGTGTCCATCTTTAGGAAGGGGCGCTTGAAGCCGTATTCGGCCTGGAGGCGAGGGAAGACTTCGGCAAGCGTGCGGGTTTGCACCAGGATGGTGCGTTCGGTGCGGTTGAGCTGGTCGAAGCGGCTGACTTCGTCGGTCCTGGGGGCGGAGAGCGAAGAGAATTCCGAACTGGCCATGATGTTGAACGCGCGCTGTTCGGATACATCGGCGAGGGCGAGTTCCTCGACGGTCCAGAGCGGATCGCGGGCAGCCTTGCGCCGCACCTGCCCGGCGGCTTCCGGAATCGGCTCGAAGGAGACGATGCGACCTTTGTAGCCTGCCTGCCGCCGCAGCATTGTGGCGTACTGGCCGGTGTTGGCGCCGACGTCGAAGACGCAGTCGACGTCGAAATGGTTGAACAGCTTCTTGAGGTGCGCCTGTTCCGGCAGCAGGTTTAGCCGCCGGCTGTCGAAGAGGCGAAGCGCCAGAAGCTTGCTAACGGCGGCCGATATAGAACGCGCCATATCATTCTCCTACTTCTGCAAGGCACCAGTCGGATCAGGCATGACAACCTGCGGTACACGAGGCTTGAACAACCCTCGCGCGGTCTTGAGATCTTTGGTGAGACGGCCGCGCAGGACCCAGGCGCTGACGCCGTAGCCGATGAGAATCTCGCTGGCGGCGAGAGCAATCTCGCCCCAGGGCGAGAGCGGCAGCATCGTCCCGGCGATCACATGGATGGCGGCGAGAGCGCAGGCGATCACCAGCGGGACGCTTAATGCGCCGAAATAGTCGCGAAGGCTGAGGTCTATCGGCCTGAGGAAGAGCTGCAGCGTGCGCGGCAGGTACAGCAGGAAGAGTGCGGAATAGCCGATCGCCACGGCTTCAACGCCCTGCATAGCAAGGAAGGGGACGGCGATGACCCAAAGGAGCGTGAATTCCCAGGTGAGGCGGAGGCGGAGATCGGTTCGGCCCACGGCCATGAGAAGTCCGCCATTGAGGTCGACGACAGCCTGTAGTGCGCCGGTGGGCGCCAGGACCGCGAACAGGATTGCTGTCGGCAGCCAGCGTTCGCCGAGGAAGATCTCGATGAACGCCGCGCTGGCGACGCAGAGGATCGCCATGGGTGGGAAGACGAAAGCAGCCAGGGCGCGTGTGGCGATGAGAACCAGCGTCCGAAGCGCCGGCTTGTCGTCACGCAGAGCGACCATGCGGGTGTAGAGCGTCGACTGGACCGGACCGCTGACGAGGAAGGCGGGCAGGCTCATCAGGCGCATCGCCATGGCGTAGAAGCCGAGCGATATCGTGCCGATGATCTTGGCGATGACCAGCGGATCGATCTGTCGCGCGAAGAAGTTGATGAGTCCCCATGCGGCTGTGTCGCGACCGAAGCGGAAATGGTCGCTCAGTTCAGCAAGGCGGAAGACGAAGCGCGGGCGGAAGCGCGTGCTCGCGACGAGGATGACGCCCTTGGCGCCCCAATAGCCGAGCTGTTGGGTGACCAGCGCCCAAGCGCCGCCGCCGGAGAAAGCGATGTAAAGCGCGAGCGCGACACCTGCCAGCGCGCCGACAATTTCGGCGAGCGCCATGGTGTTGAACTTTTCGCGCTGCTGAAGGTCCGCCATGGCGGGCGAGAGCATGCCCTGGAGGAGGGGCAGTGGGGCGAGCGCCAGGACGAGGGCGGCAAGGCGCGGCTCCTCGAACACCCAGGCGGCCGGCCAGGCGACGGCGACCAGCAGGAGCCCGAGGCTTCCCGAGAGCGCGGCGATCATCCAGAACGCGCTGGACCAGACGACGGTATTTTCGGGCGGCGTCCGCACCAGCGATTGGCCCATGCCTGCGTCGCTGAACGCCATGGTAAAAAGGACGAAGGACATGGCCAGTGCGACGAGGCCGTATTCGGCGGGGCCGAGAAGGCGGGCAAGGAAGGGCAGCGCCAGGAACGTGAGAATCGTCTGGGTCGCCCGGGCGGCCGAAAGTGCGGCCGCGCTGAATGCAAGTTTCCTAAGCGCCACTTACCCTCCGCGCCCTAAAGGCGCGCCTCGTCCGACTGTAATTGTTCAGAACGGGATCGGCTTTTCTTCAGCGAGATCTGATCGAAGAATGTTCCGATCGACTCGCCGATGGGTCCCCACTCGTATCGTGACAGGTCCGCGACGGGCGGCTGCGGACGGCGCAGGCCAGCCATGAAGGCGCGGAGATCCTGTTCGGTGATGTCGTCGTCGTAGAGATCGACCCATGCGGGGCCGATCTCGTCCCGGAGCTCGGGCAGCGTGCCGAGTCGCGGGGCCATGACCGGCCGGTTGCGCGACAGGGCGAAGAGGGCGGCGCCGCTGTTCAAGATATTGCGATAGGGCAGGACGACGCCGTCGCTGTCGTCGAGCGCAACCTCGAGATCGGCTTGCGGGACGAAGGCGTCGCGGACGTCCAGCGTGACGGCTGGGGCGCCGGCGGCGAGGTCTTTGAGCTGGCGGGCGAAATCTGGGTCCTTGCACCAGCCCAGGATTCTTATGCTGATCTCGTCGGGCGAGATGTTGCGGGCGGCATTGATGAGGCCGTCGAGATTCTTGTAGGGGCGGATCTGACCGAAATAGACGAGATTGAGCTTCTGGCCGGGGATGGGGCGGGGCTGGAGCGGCCGTTCCATGTCGAAGCGGTAGTGGCCGTGCCGGGTGACGAGCGACGGCACCTGTTTCAGCTCCGGGATGTCGGCCTCGCCGGCGCGCTTGGAGGCGTGGGAGAGGTATATCGCGCCATCGAGCGACTTGAGGAAGGCGCAGGTGGACCATTTTGCCTGGCGGCCGCGGTCGTGCGGCCGGGTTTCATGGACGACCCAGACGAGGCGGGCGCCGAAGACCTGTTTGGCTACCTGAAGGACGGCAAGCTTCGCCGCAGCCTTGGCGTGGGCGATTGGGTCGGTGGCTGTAAAAAGTTCATCCGGCCAGTGCAGCAGGACCACTTTGGGAGCGAAAAGGCCGGACCAGCTGAATTCCTGGACATTCCAGCCGGAATCCTGGACCGCCCTCGCAAAAAGATTCGTGAACCTGTTGGATGTCTTGACCCACGCAGGACGACAGGAAACGACCTTCACGTCGCCACACCCCAAATAATCATGCGTGCTCCCCGGGGCGATTAACGCGCGTTGAGCAGGAGGGTTGCGTTAGGTCAGCTTATTTTTCTGTCCGTCATCGGACAATTTCAGTCGCGGGGTGGCGAAGAGACCGGGCGCCACAGGATCAGGCAGGAGATTGCCTGGGAGAGGCAGTCACCGGGGTGCGGCCGCCGGCGGGGCCTGGCGGACGCCCAGCGGCTCGTAGGTTGCGCGGGCACGGGCTAGACGGGCTTTCATGTCGGCCAGGATGTCGGGATGCAGGCTGGAGACATCGTAATTCTCGCCGGGATCGGCCTTGAGGTCGGCGAGTTGGGTGTAGCCGTACTGCTCCAGCGGGAACTCGATGGTCCGGTAGTAGGACATGGTGACGAACTTCCAGTCCTGCGTGCGGATGCCAACGACCTTTTCGTTGTTGAACAGGACGAGGTCTTCGTGCGGTGAGCGCGCGCTTTTCTTCTTGAGGAGAGGGGCAATGTCCAGGCCATCCAACGTGACGCCAGGCGACGGTTTTCCGGCCCAAGCACAGATGGTGGGCACGAGGTCGATATTCATGGCGATGGCGTCGTTGACGACACCCCCCGGGATCGCGCCGGGCTGACGGGCGATGAAGGGGACGCGGTAGCCGCCGTCCCATCCCGCGCCACCCTTGCGTTCGCGGAAGGAGCCGGACGAGCCCGCGAACCACGGGCCGTTGTCGGAGGTGACGATGACGAGCGTGTCCTTGTCGAGGTTCAGCGCTTTCAGTTTCGCGAGCAGCTTGCCGACATTGGAGTCGATCTCCTGCACGACGTCGCCATAGGCGCCGGCCTTGGACTCGTGGAGATGGTCAGGATGCGGGACCAGTGGGACGTGCGGCGCGGTCAGTGTCAGCATCAGGAAGAAGGGCCGCGCCTTGTTGTCCTCGACGAAGCGGAGGCCGCGGTCGAAGAAGCGCGCCGTGAGTTGCGAGAAATCGACATCCTCGCTGGTGAGTTCGACGCCGGCATCGCCGTTGTAGAGGCTGAGCGGCTTCATGTCGTGGCTGTAGGGCAGGCCGAAGAACAGGTCGAAGCCGTGCTGGGTCGGCGGCCAGAAGGGCGCGACATGACCGAGATGCCATTTGCCGATCAGGGCGGTGGCGTAGTCGGGCTTGAGCGCTTCCGCCATGGTGATCTCGGACAGCGGCAAGCCATTCTTGTCATTGGGCTGGATGACGGAGTAGCCGAGGCCGGTGCGGATGGGGTAGCGGCCGGTCATCAGGCCGGCGCGGGAGGGCGTGCAGATGTTGGCCGAGGCGTAGAAGGAGGTGAGCTTTGCGCCTTCCTTCGCCATGCGGTCGAGGTTGGGCGTGCGGATCAGCTTCGCGCCGTAGGCGCCGAGATCGCCATAGCCGAGGTCGTCGGCGAGGACGATGATGACGTTCGGCTTGCGGCGTGTCGTCTGGGCCAGCGCGTCAGGGGAAAGGGCGGCGAGGGCGGCCAGGCCCACGCCTGATTGGAGGAATCCCCGGCGGTCGAAGCCTGTTTGCTGCATGTGCTGCGTCCCATACGCGACAGTTGGATGAAATCAGTAAGCCGGTCCGCCAGCGGGCGCCAGATTAACCTCACGGCGCCCTCGACGGTTGCGACCAGTCCTGTTTGAGTTGGGCGGGAGAGAGTCGGAGGACCGGATGCCGGATACGTACGACGCAGTCATCGTTGGGTCGGGCGCGGGCGGCGCCATGTCGGCCTACGTGCTGACCAAGGCCGGGGCGAGCGTGCTGATGCTCGAGGCCGGGCGGGACTACAATCCCGACGAGGCGCCGATGCTGAACCTGGCGAAGGATGCGCCGTTGCGTGGTCAGGGCACGCCGGACAAGGAGTTTGGCTATTACGACGCGACCGTTGACGGCGGCTGGGAGATTCCAGACGAGCCCTACACGACGGCGGAAGGGTCCGAGTTCATGTGGTGGCGCAGCCGCATGCTGGGCGGGCGTACCAATCACTGGGCGCGTAACTCGTTCCGCATGGGGCCCTACGATTTCAAGCCGTTCACGCGCGACGGGCTCGGGGTGGACTGGCCGGTGTCGTATGAGGACATCGCGCCCTGGTATGACCGGATGGAGAAGTTGGTCGGAGTTTACGGTAACAATCTCGGGCTGGAGAACCATCCGAACGCATCCCCAGGCGTGCTGCACACGCCGCCGAAGTTTCGTGTGCCGGAACTGTTCGTGAAATCCGGCGGGGATGCGCTGGGGATTCCGGTGGTGCCGGCCCGGCGGGCGATCCTGACGCGCGACATGGACAATCGGAAGGCGTGCTACTGGGCCTCGCCCTGCGGGCGTGGCTGTGCGATCGGCGCCGCCTTCCAGACGACGACATCGCTGATCCCGTGGGCGAAGACGACGGGCAAGCTCACCATCCAGACAGGGGTGATGGTCTATGAGGTGATGCTGGGGGCTGACGGCAAGGCGTCGGGCGTGCGCTACATCGACAAGGCGTCGGGCGAGCATCGCGAGGCGACCGGGCGCGTGGTGGTGCTGGCGGCGAGCACAGGCGAGACGGCTCGCATCCTGCTGAACTCGAAGCCGAATGGGCGTTCGGAGGGGCTGGCGAATTCGAGCGGACAGCTTGGGCGCAACCTTATGGATACGGTGGGTTCGAGCCTGTCGGCTTACTTCCCGGATCTGGAAGGCCGGCCGAAGTACAATGAAGACGGGGCGATGGGGCTGCACGCCTACATTCCGTTCTGGGACTACAAGAATGTCGCCGCCGGCAAGAGCAACTGCACGCGCGGCTATCATATGGAGATCGGCGGCGGCTTCGGCGAGCCGGGTGTGGGCGGGTTCGGCGGTTATGACGGATACGGGCCGAACCTGCGCGGGCAAGTGAAGCAGCGCTATGGCGCGCGCTTCGGCTTCACGCAGCGTGGCGAGATGATCCCCAACGCCAAGTCGTTCTGCGAGATCGATCCTGAGAAGAAGGACAAGTATGGCATTCCGGTGCTGCGATTCAGCTTTGGCTGGTCGGAGCACGAGCATAACCAGGTGACGCACTTCCAGAACGCTGTGAAGGCGCTGGTCGACAAGCTGGGTGGGACGATCACCAGCGAGATCCGCGCGCCGGTGGACGCCATTTCCAAGGGCGGCGAGATCATCCACGAGGTCGGCACGGCGCGGATGGGGGCGGATGCGAAGAGCTCCGTCACAAACTCGTTCGGCAAGACGTGGGATGTCGATAATCTCTATCTGACGGATGGGTCCATCTTCGCGTCCAAGGCGCACAAGAACCCGACGATCACCATTATGGCGCTGGCGATGCGCGCATCGGACAGCATCGCCACGCGGCTGCGGACGGGGGAGCTCTAGCCATGGCTGACGTTCGCAACTCTCACCTGATCGCCATCGACCGCCGGACGACGCTGCGCTGGATCGCTGCGGCTGTAGCATCAGGCCAGCTTGCCGCGTGCGGCGAGAAGTTCGGCAACGAAGACTGGCTGGCGCCGCCGCAGATCACCGCGAAGGGTTATGGCAAGGATCCGACGCTCCTTGAGCCGGTAGTTCCGTGGCCGCTGACTATGACTAAGGAAGAGCTGGCGGCGACGGCCGCGCTGGGCGACCTGATCCTGCCTGGCGAGGCCGATGCACCCATGCCGTCGCAGGTGGGAGTGCCGGCCTTCATCGACGAATGGGTGAGCGCGCCCTATCCGGATCAGCAGAAGGACCGCGCTCTGATCATTCCAGGGCTGGCCTGGCTGGACAGGGAAGCGATGAAGCGTGGGCGGGAGCGTTTCTCGCATGTGACGCTGGAGGTGCGGACGGCCATCGCCGACGAGATCGCGTTCAAGGACAAGGTCGGGCCGGGACTGGAGAAGCCCGCCGAGTTCTTCGCGCGCATGCGGTCGCTGACGATGGGAGCGTTCTTCACGACGCCGGAAGGCTGGAAGGATATCGGCTATCCCGGCAACACGCCGATGACCGGGCCTTATCCGGGGCCGACGCAGGAAGCGCTCGACCACATCAAGGGCGTGATCGAGGGCAAGGGCCTCAAGTTCGCGCTTCCGGAGACGGGTAGGCTCTAGCTGATCGGCCTGATCCTGATGTTGCGGTACCAGACGCGGTCGCCGTGGTCCTGCAGGGCGATGTGGCCGGATGGGAACGTGCCGAACAGCGGCCATTGCTTGAACTTCGAGCCGGCGACCTTGGCCTTCCAGGCGTCGTCGCCATAGCTGGATTCCGAGACCAGCGTGTTGTTGAGCCAGTGTTCGATCTCGCTGCCGGTGAAGCGGACGACGGCAGTGTTCCACTCGCCGACGGGTTTCACGGCGCCGTCCGGCGGGGTGACCAGGTCGTAGAGCGCGCCGGCGCGGTGTGAGGGAATTTTGCCGTCGGCGTGGCCGTCATTGTCCAGCACCTGCATCTCCGGGCCGGTCATGTAGCTGTAGACGGTGGAGGGGTCTTCCTTGATCAGGTAGATGACGCCGCTGTTGCCGTTCGGCGAAATCTTCCATTCGTATGACAGCTCGAACGGGCCGTACTCCTCGACCGTCATGAGATCACCCGCGCCGCCCGCGGTGAGCGTGAGCTCGCCGTTCTCGACGGCCCAGCCTGCACCGGGCGTATCCTTCTTGTAGCCCTTCCAGCCGGCCAGATCCGTTCCGTTGAAGAGGAGTTTCCAGCCCTGCGCCTGTTCCTCGACGGTGAGCGTGTTGGGGCCGGTCGGCGCGGCTGGTTGCGGCGCAGCGGCCGGTTCCGGTGCAGCGGCGGTTTCGGCCGGCTTGCTATCGCAGGCGGTGGCAAGAAGCGCGGCGCAGGCGAGCGTGGCGGCGATGCGAAGCATTAGCGTACTCCCTTTCAATCCAGCCTTGTCCAGGCGGCGTTGTGTTTATGCGAGGCGACGGCGGCCTCGATGAAGCGAACGCCCCGTACTCCGTCTACTACGCCCGGCGCCAGTGTGGCGAGCGGATCGGGCGCGCGCTTGTCGTTATGGGCGCGGACGAGTTCGGCGGCGTCGGAATAGATCTGGGCGAAGGCCTCAAGATACCCTTCAGGGTGGCCGGACGGCAGGCGCGTGGCGTGCTGGGCGGAGGGGGCGAGGCCGGGGCCGCCGCGGCGATAGGTGCGGGGCGGCTCGCCAAGTGGCGAGAAGACAAGTTGCTCGGGCGTTTCCTGCGACCATTCGAGGCCGCCTTTCTCGCCGTAGATGCGGAGCGTAAGGCCGTTGGCCTTGCCGCTAGCGACCTGGCTGGCCCAGAGCATGCCGCGCGCACCGCCATCGAAGCGCAGCAGGATATTGGCGTTGTCGTCGAGCTTGCGGCCGGAGACGAAGGACGAGAGATCGGCGGCGAGCGACTCCGCGGTGAGGCGCGAGACGAATTCGGAAAGATGGAAGGCGTGGGTGGCGATGTCGCCCAGTGCGCCGCCGGGGCCGGCGCGGGCAGGATCGCCGCGCCAGTCGGCTTGCTTGTTGACGCCGAGATCGGTGGCCAGCCAGTCCTGCGCGTACTCCGCCTGCACAACGCGGATTTTGCCCAGCTCGTTCGCTTCGATCATCGCGCGGGCCTGACGGATCATCGGATAGCCGGAATAGTTGTGCGTCAGGATGAAGGGCAGGCGGGACTTTTCGACGGCGTGGGCGAGATCGTTTGCGTCCTTCAGCGTCGTGGTGAGCGGCTTGTCGCAGATGACGGGAATGCCGGCGTCGAGAAAGGCGCGCGCGGCAGTGTGATGCTGGTGGTTGGGCGTGACGATGGAGACGGCGTCGATGCGGTCAGGGCGTTTTGATTCGCTGGCGGCCATGCTCGCGAAGTCGCGATAGCGACGGTCGGGCTCGAGGCCGAGGCGTTCGCCAAACATGACGGAGCGTTCCGGGTCGGACTGGAAGGCGCCGGCAACAAGCTCCCACTGATCATCGATGCGGGCGGCCATACGGTGGACTGCGCCGATGAAAGCGCCATCGCCGCCGCCGACCATGCCGAGGCGGAGACGCCTCACCGTTTGGACTCTTTGGGGTCGAGTCCCAGCAGGCGGCGGTTGGCGGCTTCATCCGTGCCGCTCGCCGCGAAGTCGTCGAAGGCGCGGGGCGTGACGCGGATGATGTGGTCACGGATGAACGCCGCGCCCTCGCGCGCGCCATCCTCGGGATGCTTGATGCAGCATTCCCATTCCAGCACCGCCCAGCCCTCGTAGTCATAGCCGGCGAGCTTCGAGAAGATGCCCTTGAAGTCCACCTGCCCATCGCCGACCGAGCGGAATCGGCCGGCCCGCTCAAGCCACGGCGCATAGCCCGAATAGACGCCCTGACGGCCGGTCGGATTGAACTCCGCGTCCTTGACGTGGAACATCTTGATCCGCTCGTGGTAGAGGTCGATGTAGTCGAGATATTTAAGCTGCTGCAGCACGAAGTGGCTCGGATCGAACAGGATGTTCGCGCGCTTGTGGCCCTTCACGCGGTCAAGGAACATCTCGAACGTCGTGCCGTCGAACAGGTCTTCGCTGGGATGGATCTCGTAGCAGAGGTCGACGCCGGCCTCTTCATATGCATCGAGGATCGGATGCCAGCGTTCGGCGAGCTCTTCAAACGCCGTCTCAAAGAGGCCGGGCGGGCGTTGCGGCCAGGGGAAGAAGTAAGGCCAGGCGAGCGAGCCGGAGAACGTGACGCTGGCGTCGAGGCCGAGGCGGCGCGAAGCTTTCGCGGCGAGATAGAGCTGCTCGACCGCCCATTCCTGCCGCGCCTTCGGATTGCCGCGCACGCGTTCGGGGGCAAAGGCGTCGAACAGCGTGTCGTAGGCCGGATGCACGGCTACGAGCTGGCCTTGCAGGTGGGTTGAAAGCTCGGTGATGACGATTCCAGCGTCCTTCAGGATGCCCTTGATCTCGTCGCAATAGGCGTCGCTCTCAGCCGCCTTGCGGAGATCGAACAGCGAAGCCTCGCCGGTCGGAATCTGGACGCCGATAAAGCCCTTGTCCCTTGCCCATTTCGCGATGGTCGGCAGGGAATTGAATGGCGCATCCGGCCCCACGAATTGCGCGAGGAAGATGCCCGGGCCTTTCATGGTCTTCATGCGGTATTCCTCAGGCCTTCAGTGTGCTGAGGAAGTTATAGCACACCGCGGCGGCTTCGAGCCTCGTGCGCTCGAAAGGCGCTTCCTGTTCGACGAAGTATTTGCGAACGCCTGCCTTGTAGGCTGCAGGCAGGATTTTCGCCCAGTCGAGGCGGCCCGAGCCGACCTCGGTCGGATCCATCCGCACGTCGAGGTTGGGAGTCGTCGAAGCCTTGATGTCCTTCACATGCATGAGGCCATAGCGGCCCGGGTGCCTGGCGAACTGTTCCACCGGGTCGACGCCGGCGGCGGCAACCCAGCCGACGTCGAGTTCGAACGTGACGAGGCTAGGGTCGGTTTCCTTGATCAGGATATCGAGGCCGGTCGTGGCGCCGACTTTCACGAACTCGAAGTTGTGGTTGTGATAGCCGTAGGTGAGACCCTCGGCCTTCAGCTTCCTGCCGATCTCGTTGAACTGGCCGGCCATGCGTTTCCAGTGATCCGCCGTCATCGCCTGTGCGACGCGGGTGATCGCGCGGAAGCCCTCCGCAGGGTTGGGAGTGATGGTGACGTCGTCTGGCTGGGCCATGGCTGGGCAGATGACATGCGTTGCGCCGATCACATGCATATCCGCCGCAACGCGGCCGAGATCGTCCAGCAGCTTGGGTTCGGTCGCCGTGCCCTTGGCCATGCCGACATGCGCGCTGGTGCATTTGACGCCGGCGGCGTCGAACGCTGTGCGCAGCTGGGCGGGTGTCTTGCCGATGTATCCGGCCAGCTCCACCGACTTGTAGCCGATGCGCGACACTTCCTTCAGCGTGCCGTCGAGATCCTTCACCGTGAGGTCGCCCAGCGTGTAGAGCTGGATACCGACCGGCAGGCTCTGGCGCGCGAAGAAGGGGCCTTCCTGTGCCGTGGCGCACCCGGCGGTCATAGGGCTAACAATGCCTGCGGCGCCGAGCGCCTGGAGGAAGAGGCGGCGTGAAGGTTCGCTCATGATGGCTTCCTTTCAGGATCATTCTGCCGGCTGGGTCGCAGCGAGTGTGACTGGCTTATGTGCTTCAGTGAATGGCGTCATGTGGCTGCAACGCTTGCGGGCGCCCGCTCAGCCGGCCGGAAGAACACGGCCATCAGCAGGATCGCGACGACCGCCATGCCAGCGGGAACCATAAACAGCGTGCGATAGTCGACAGCGGTCGTGCCCGGATCGGTCCCCGGAACTGTAAATTGCGCCATCAGCGCCGGGAAGAGGAAGCTGGCCGCCACGTTGCCGATGCCAAGGATCAGCAGGTTGAACAGGCCTTGCGCGCTGGAGCGCACGTCCTTCGGGAACGCGGCATCGACGAAGATGTAAACGGTCGCGAAGAAGAACGCGTAGCAGACGCCGTGCAGCAGCTGCACGGTGATGATCGTCGGTACGCTGTCCGGGAAGAAGGCGAATACCAGGAACCGCGCGGCATGGCCGAGGATGCCGATGATCATCGTGGCTTTCCAGCCGAGCCGGACCAGCACGCTGCCCAGAATGAACATAGTCACGATCTCGGCGACCTGGCCGATGCTGAGCACGACCATGGAAAGGTTGCCGGCGATGCCCACTCGGTTGGTGAGGAAGGCATCGGCCATAACGAAATAGCCGTTGTGGACGACGCTATCGATGAACGTGACCAGGAAGAGCACGCCGATGGAGGGAATGCCCAGCAGCTTGATCGCCTCGCGCCAGGCCAGCGGATCGGCCCCAACTGCATCGCGTTTCGGCGGCGTATGGGGCAGCGTCAGGCTGTATGCCGCGAACACGAACGAGACGATGGCGGCAACCACAAAGATCAGGCGCACCTGCTCCGGGCCGGCATCGGCGCTGAGCAGGAAGATGAAGGGCCAGCTCACAAGGATCCAGCCAACCGTGCCGCCCATGCGGATCGTACCGAAATGCTTGGCGGGATCGCGCAGGCTGGCAAACGCAATGGCGTTGGAGACAGACATCGACGGCACGTAGACCAGGCTGAAGACCAGGTAGGCTCCGAAGAAGGACCAGAAGTCGGTGAAATAGGCGCATGCCAGCAGGGCTGCGCCGCCGATGACATTGCTCACGGCCAGGAAGCGCTCGGCGGAGAAGTTGCGGTCCGCAAACTGGTTGGAAAAGAAAATGCCCAGGATCGCAGCGATGCCCCAGGCGCTGCCGACAAGCGATTGCTGCCACGGCTCGAAGCCAAGCTGGCCCATGTAGGGAAAGAGCTTTGGCGCCCAGGCTCCCCAGATGGCGAGCTGCAGCAGCATCATCAAAAAGAGACGAGCCTGAATCACTTACCGTCCTCCCTCCGGCCGCTAGCGTCTGTCGCCAGCGCGCGGCCCGTGTTCTAGGATCGAGTGTTACCCGCGTGAGTTGCCGTGTCCACGGGGCAGGCGGGAACAAGGAGGACGACGCCATGAAATCACGGACAAATCGCGTTGCCGTCGCGACCATCGCGCTTTGCGCGGCCTCATGTTCCGCAATGCCGCAGAGCGGCGAGAACTGGCAGTCGCTTTTCGACGGCAAGACTCTGGATGGCTGGACGCCCAAAATTCGCGGGTTCCCGCTGGGCGAGAATTACCGCGACACCTTCCGGGTGAGGGATGGGGCGATTGTGGTGTCGTATGACAAATACGAGCAGTTCGGCGAGCGGTTCGGGCATCTGTTCTACAAGGCGCCGTTCAAGGCCTATCGCTTCCGGATGGAGTACCGATTCCTGAGCGATCATCCAGCCGACACGCCGGCATGGGCGATCGCCAACAGTGGCGTGATGATCTTCTCACAAGACCCGAAGACCATGGCGGTGGGGGACAGCTTCCCGGTGTCGGTGGAGGCGCAGCTGCTGGGGCCGGCGCCGGGACAGACGCGGTTCAACGGGAATATGTGTTCACCGGGCACGCATGTGGTTATGGACGGGCAACTTGTGACGACGCACTGCATCAATTCGAAGACGCCGTCGGGCCCTAACGATGTCTGGACGCAGTTCGAGATCGAGGTGACGCCGGCAGGCGTCGTGACGCAGAAAATCAATGGCGCGACGACTATCGTTTATTCGCAGGTCCAGCTCGATCCCGTGGGCGGCATGGCGAACTCGAAGCCGCTGGTCGAGGCGGCGGGCGGCAAGGTGATGCTCGATGGCGGCTACATCTCGCTGCAGAGCGAGGGTAATCCGATCGAGTTCCGGAAGATCGAGATTCTGGAGTTGCGCTAGGTCGCCCAGGCCTTGCCGATTTCCGAATACGGGATGTCGGCGCGATAGGGGCCGGGGATGGCCGCATAGGTCAGGAACTTGGTCGCGCCCACTTCCGACGTGCAGAAGCCGACGATGGTGAGTTCCTTCAGGATGCGGAAGAAGTGCGGGTCAGCGTCGGGATTGTTGATGTTGCGGCGCCCCAGTTCGTAGGCCTCGCGGTCGTAGACCTTCATGAGGGCGACCTGCTGGTCGACCGACAGGGCAGTGAATACCTGCCCGTACGCCGTCATTGCATCGCGATCCATGCGCTCGAGACCGGCGCGGAGGATGCTGCGCTGTTTCTCGCGGTAGTAGCCGGCCATCATCTTGTCCATGAAAGCCGGCACGCCGACATCGATCGCGCCAGGCGTGTCTGTGCGGGGAAGGATCTGATCGGCGACCGCGGTGGCGGTCCGCATCTCGCTCGGAGTGAAGAAGGTCTGCTTGCCGCTCGTAGCCTCTGGCGTCGAGACGCAGCCGGCGAGAACGCCGGCCATGGCGCTGGCGGATACCGCGCCGCCGAGGAGCATGGCGGCCTTCTGGATCAGTTCGCGACGGTCCATCATAGCTGTTCTCCCGTCCTCATATTTCGCCGCGCTTCAGCGCGCCGACCGCGTGGTCCGCCGCACGAGCCGTCATCGCCATGTAGGTCAATGAAGGATTGACGCAGGCCGCCGACGTCATGAACGAGCCGTCCGTGACGTAGACATTGGTGCAGGCGTGCACTTGCGCCCATGAGTTGAGGACCGACGTCTTGGGATCGCGACCCATCCGAGCGGCGCCCATTTCGTGGATGCCCAGGCCGGGGGCGTAGGTGCGGTCGAAGCCGCGCACATTCTTGAAGCCTGATGCCTCCATCATTTCGACGGCGGAGGACTGCATGTCCTTGCGCATGTTGAGTTCGTTTTCGCCGATCTTCACGTCCATTGTCAGGGTGGGCAGGCCGTGAATGTCCTTGACGTTCTTGTTGAGCGTGATGCGGTTGTTGGAGTTGGGCAGCATCTCGCCGAAGGCGGTGATGCCCATGGTCCAGCCGCCGGGCTCCTGCATCTCGTCCTTCATCTCCTTGCCAAAGCCCATTTCGGCGACGAGGCGTTGCCAGCCGGAGCGGCTTGCGCCGCCCTGATAGCCATAACCGCGGGTGAAATCCTTGCCCTTGGTGGCGGCGTCGCCGAGGTTCCGGAAGCGTGGGATGTAGATGCCGTTGGGCCGGCGGCCGGCATAGTAACGGTCGTCGAAGCCATCGACTTCCGCCTGGGCGCCGACGAGGAAGTGGTGGTCCATGATGTTGCGGCCGAGCTGGTCGCTGTCGTTGCCGAAGCCGTTCGGGAAGCGATCGCTGACTGAGTGCATCATGATCCACGCGGAGTTCAGCGTGGAAGCGCAGATGAAGATCACCTTGGCGTAGTATTCGGTTTCCTTCTTGGTCTCCGCATCGCGCACGCGGACGCCGGTTGCCTTGCTGGTCTTCGGATCGAAGATAATCTCGGTGACGATGGAGTCCGGCTGCAGCGTCATGTTGCCGGTGTGGTCGGCGGCGATCAGCGTGGCGGCGTTGGAGCTGAAATAGGCGCCGAAGGCGCAGCCGCGCATGCAGAGATTGCGATTCTGGCAGGTGCCGCGGCCGATCTTTTTCTGCTCGTCGGTCGGTTCGGTGAGGTGGGCGGTGCGGCCCATCGTGATGCGGCGTTCGGGAAATTTCTGTTCGACCTTTCCCTTGAACGTCTTCTCGACGACGTTCATCTGCATGGGCGGCTGGAACTGACCATCGGGCAGTTGAGGCAGGCCTTCCTTCTGGCCGCTGACGCCCATCCATTTCTCGACATGGTCGTACCAGGGTGCGAGGTCGGCGTAGCGGATAGGCCAGTCGATGCCGACGCCTTCCTTGGCGTTGGCTTCGAAATCGAGATCGCTGTGGCGATAGCTCTGGCGGCCCCAGGTGATCGAGCGGCCGCCGACATGGTAGCCGCGAATCCAGTCGAAGCGGTTCACTTCGGTGTAGGGATGCTCGTCATCCTTCACGAACCAGTGGTTCCAGGCATCGTTGACCGTGTAGCCGGTGCGGACCTGCTTGAAATAGTGCTTGTCGATTTCGTCCTGCGGCGTACGTCCGCCGGCATAGCGGAAATCCCAAGGGTTCATCGCGAAAGTCTTGTAGTCCTGGACGTGCTTCACGGCGCGTCCGCGCTCGAGCACGAGGGTCTTGAGGCCCTTCTCGGTCAGCTCTTTCGCGGCCCATCCGCCGCTGATTCCGCTGCCGACGACGATGGCGTCAAAGGTTCGCTCCTGACGCGAGCCTTCGCTTAGCTGTGGCATGGGGGTTCCCTCGGCGTTTGCGCTTCTTGTGGCGCATGAGGAGACTGGCGCCGAAACCGGAAAGAGACCAGATGATTGCGTATGTTGACGTTACGTCCGGTGTTAGTCCATCTGCCTTTTTTCGGCGAAATGTTCCCGGAACATCCAAGGTGAATCTGGCTATCCTCCACGCCGTCTCGGCCTTCTGGAATACCAAGCGCCTGACGCGAAAGCTGAAAAGCCGCGAGGACGTGGCTCGCTGGCGCGCGGCGCGACTCGATAATTTCCTGCGCAACAAGGTTCCACGGGCGCAGTTCTACGCCGGTCTCGGCGCTACGAAGCTAGAGGACCTGCCCATTGTCGACAAGGCGACCGTGCTGGCGAATTTCGCCCGCATGAACGTCGCCGGCGTGACACTGGATGAGGCGCGCGCGGCTCTCGCGACCGGCGAGGAGCGTGTGCGCGGTTATATCGTCGGCCAGAGCACCGGCACGAGCGGCAATCGCGGGATGTATATCATCAGCGAAGTTGAGCGGTTCAAATGGCTGGGCGTCATCCTCGCCAAGACGCTGCCGGATTTTCCCTTCACCAGGCACAAAGTGGCTCTGACGCTTCCGAGATATGGCCAGCTCTACAACTCGGCGGCGGAAACGGGGCGTCTGTCCTTGCGCTTCTTTGATCTGGCGCTGGGCGTTGATGCATGGCGGGAGGATCTGGTTGCCTATGCTCCCGACACGATCGTCGCGCCACCCAAGGTCCTGCGCATTCTGGCGGAAACTACGAAGCTGCCACTCGTCAATGTTTTCTCCGGTGCGGAAGTGCTCGATCCGCTGGATCGACAGATCATCGAGGCGGCGTTCGGAACGAAGGTACGCGAGATCTACATGGCGACCGAGGGCTTGTTCGGCGTCGCGTGTCCGCATGGGACTCTGCATCTGGCTGAGGATGCCGTCGCGTTTGAGTGGGAGGAGGTCTTGCATTCGGACCTCGTGACGCCGCTGGTGACTGATTTCACGCGCTCGACCCAGATCATGGCGCGCTATCGGATGAACGACTTGTTGCGACTGAGTTCGGCGCCGTGCACATGTGGCTCCCCGCTGCAGGCTGTCGCCGCTGTCGAGGGACGGCAGGATGATGTCTTTGAGCTGCAGGGGGCGCGCGGGCCGGTGACCATTACGCCAGACGTTCTGCGCAACGCCGTCGTCAACGCCGATCATCGAGTGCAGGATTTCAGGATCCTGCAGACGGGGCCGAGGCAGGTCGAGTTGACACTGGCCGACGATCTTCCTGCCGATACTGCGAAGGCAGCCCGTTCCAGCCTGCAGGCGGCGCTTGAGAGGATCGGTGCGGCGGGTTCTGTCGTGGAGCTGAAATCCGGGATCGAGGCATCGCTCGACCGCAAGCTTCGCCGCGTGCGGCGCGAGTGGCGCGGCTAAAGACTGAGCGTCAAAGTCCGTTCGCTCGGCTCGGGCGTTTCGCCCGCGGCCAGCGCCTGGATCGCCGGGAAAAGGACATCAAGGGGGCCAACAGCGTATTTCGGTCCGCCGAAGCGTTCGATGTTCTCGGCCTGCCGCCGTAGCGCAACCTGGTCCTGCGCCAGGATCACCATGTCGAACGCGCGCAGCGCCAGCTCCTTGATGAAGGGCGGGATGACGCCTTTCTGCGTGGCGAGGTGCGCGATCGGCTTCACCCTCTCCGGGCCCTCGGGCACGAAGAACACGGTGATGGAAAGCTTCAGCCCTTTCGTGTTCTCGAACGCGACCTGTCCTGTCGAGGGAAGCGAAAAGCGGCCGACGCTGGCCGTGCGCTTGCCTTCAAGCATGCGAGGCATCAGAGCCGAGGCGCGCGTGTTCTCGACATAGATCGCTTCGGCGGAATCTTCCTTGACTCGAACCGTCACTTCCACGGGACGCCGAACCGTGCCGGAACGGACGATGCCCGGGTGCAGGAAATGCGGATGCGCCGGATCGAGCAGATTTTCCACCGCATCGATCAGGCGCGCACGCGTCGCCTTGATGGGCCAAAGGAAGCTGTCGAAACCCTCAGCCTCCATGGGATAGGGCAGCACCGGGCCGGCATTGGGCTTGTCCGCCAGCGTCGTGAACACAAGCCCGGCGCGAACGATGACCGGCAGGGCTTCTGCGGCGTGGCGCGCGGGTTCGCCAACGCCGGGCGTATGCGTGCAGCGGCCGTTGCCCTTGAACCGCCAGCCGTGATAGGCGCACTCGATCTCGCCGCCGCGCACCTTGCCTTGCGACAGCGCCATATTGCGGTGCGGGCAGCGGTCAACCAGCACGGCGGGCCCTTCGGGCGATGAGAAGACAACGATGGGCTTGCCCATCAGCATGCGCGCAAGCGGCTTGCGACGTTTGAGCTCACGCAGCGTTGCGACGGGATGCCATCCGTTGGCGACAGCTTTCGGCCAGATCGTCACAGGCGCCTCTTTGACAGGAGTGGAACGGCAAGCTTGTCCAACGCCTGGCCTACGGCGGATATCACGGCGCGGCGAAAGGGGGAGAGGTGGTCGACGAAGAAAGCGGTGTATTCCAGCACGGGGCGCGCGCCACGATTGCGCTTGAAGCTGGCGGCGCCGGCCGATCCGTTGAGGCGAAGGCCACGTTCCATCGCGAGTTGGGCAAAGAGAGAGCTGGTCATGCGGTAGAGGCCTTCTGAAGCGGGCCGGGCCGTGTCGTAGCCGACGATGGGTGTGGTCAGAACACCGCCGCGGATGAAGCAGCCAGCTATGGCGACAAGTGATCCGTTGGCATCTCGCAGACCGCGATACTGCAGGATGTCGGTGCGATGGGTCATTTCGACATAGGCTTCGGTGAAGGCCGGATTGAGCCTGGAATAGCGGTCGAGATAGAGCAGCGCGTAGAGTTGGGCGATGCGGCTGGCGTCGGCGGGGTGCAGGCTTTCCAGCGTGTCGAGCGTGTAGGGCGTGCGGGTCAAGAGCTCGAGGTCGCGCCTGGTGTCGCGATGCGGCGTCCATTCGGTTGCAAGATCATCCGTCACATAGATCTGGCGGGCAGGCAGCAGCTTCCAGCCATCGTCTCTGAAGCGTTGCACGAGTTCCGCGTCAGACCATTCATTGAGGCAGCGAGTTGCGATCATGTGGTCCGGGAAGCGTGTCGCGAGAAATCGCCGGATATCGGGCACATCTTCGCCGCGCCAGTCTCCATGGAGATTGGTCGACAGCATCCAGTTGTCGAGATTGACGATC
>JAUYPV010000052.1 GCA_030697555.1 Hyphomonadaceae bacterium | reverse complement strand
CTCATGACCCAAGTGTGAGTCCGGCCCGGAGGGGGCGGGGATAAGTATTTGTCCGTCCCACACCTCGCGCCCCGCCTCGGCGCTGGATCTGTTGGGATTTGCGCGGAATTGAGCGGAGTTATGCAGCAGCAGACTCGGCCGGAGTGCGCCGGCCGTGAGCGCGGAAACGGCGTCCTTCCATCCGCTTCGTGCGCCCAACGGAGCGGTGTTTTTAGGCGTCCAGATGGACTTATTCGCGCAGCCAAAATTCTCCTTCAAAAACAAAGATTTTGGGCTGTGGAAAACCGTTTGTGGCGTTTGTCTCGCAGCGCACAAAAGGCTAGAAGAAAAACCGCGAATCCAAGCCGCTTTGCGGTCCCTCCCGTTACGAGTTTTTCTTGACCGACATACCAGACCAGCCGGCCCCGAAAGAGGCAGACGGAGCGGGCGAAATTGCCCCCATCTCGATCTCGGAAGAGCTGAAGAAATCCTACCTCGACTACGCGATGAGCGTGATCGTGAGCCGTGCGCTGCCGGATGTGCGCGACGGCCTGAAGCCCGTTCACCGCCGCATCCTCTATTCGATGTTCGACATCGGCATGACGCCGGACAAGTCGTATTCGAAATCGGCGCGCGCGGTCGGCGACGTGCTGGCGCGCTTTCACCCACACGGCGACCAGTCGGTCTACGACGCGCTGGTGCGCATGGCGCAGCCGTTCTCGATGGGGCTGACGCTGGTCGACGGGCAGGGCAATTTCGGATCGATCGACAACGATCCCCCGGCGGCCATGCGCTACACCGAGTGCCGCATGACCAAGGCCGCGATGGGCCTGGTGGCGGATATCCGGCAGGACGCGGTCGACTTCGTTCCGAACTATGACGGCAAGGAAAAGGAGCCGAGCGTGATGCCGGCGCAGTTTCCGAACCTGCTGGTGAATGGCGCGGGCGGCATCGCCGTCGGCATGGCGACCAACGTGCCGCCGCACAATCTTGGCGAGGTCATCGACGCGGCGATCGCGCTGATCGACAATCCGGCGATCGAGGATATGGCGCTGCTCGACATCGTGCCGGGGCCGGATTTCCCGACAGGCGGACTGATCATTGGCCGCGCCGGATCGCGCAACGGGCTGATGACCGGGCGCGGCTCGGTGATCATGCGGGCGCGGACGGAGATCGAGACGGTGAAGGGCGGGCGCGAGGCGATCATCGTTTCGGAAGTGCCCTTCCAGGTGAACAAGGCCGGCATGGTCGAGAAGATCGCCGAGCTGGTGCGCGACAAGAAGATCGAGGGCATCGCCGACCTGCGCGACGAGAGCGACCGCAACGGCATCCGCATGGTGATCGAGATCAAGCGGGATTCATCCGCCGATATCGTGCTGAACAATCTGTATCGCCTGACGCCGATGCAGACATCGTTCGGCGTCAACATGCTGGCGCTGAATGGCGGCAAGCCGGAGTTGATGAACCTGCGCGCGATGCTGCAGGCGTTCATCCGGTTCCGCGAGGAAGTCGTCGCGCGGCGGACCAAGTTCGAGCTGAACAAGGCGCGCGATAGGGCGCACGTGCTGATCGGCCTCGCGCTGGCGGTGGCCAATATCGACGAGATCATCAGGATCATCCGGTATTCGGCGGATCCGGATTCGGCGCGCGTGGCGCTGCTCGAGCGGGCGTGGCCGGCGATGGACATGGGGCCGCTGATCGGGCTGATCGCGGACCGCCGCACGGTCATCAACGACAAGGGCGAGATCAAGCTGTCCGACGAGCAGGCGCGGGCGATCCTGGCGCTGCAGCTCTCGCGGCTCACCAACCTTGGGCGGGATGAAATCGGCAAGGAAGCCTCGGGGCTGTCGGACGACATCAAGGACTTCCTCGATATCCTCGGCTCGCGTGGGCGGGTGATGGAGATCATCAAGGGCGAGCTGAGCGCGTTCCGCCAGAAGTACGCGGTGCCGCGCCGGTCGGAATTCCTCGAGGCCGATCTCGACCTGGAAGACGAAGCGTTCATCGAGCGCGAAGACATGGTCGTGATGGTGACGCATGGCGGCTATGTGAAACGCACGGCGCTGTCGGCCTACCGGACGCAGAACCGCGGCGGCAAGGGCCGTGGCGGCATGGAGACCAAGGAGGACGATTTCGTCATCCGTCTCTTCGCGGCGGACACGCACACCGAGATATTATTCTTCTCTTCGACCGGCATGGCCTACAAGCAGAAGGTCTGGCGCCTGCCGCTGGGCGCGCCGAACGCCAAGGGCAAGGCGCTGGTCAACATCCTGCCGCTGCAGGACGGTGAGCGCATCACGTCGGTGATGCCGCTGCCGGAGTCCGAAGAAGAACGGGAAAAACTCAACATCCTGTTTGCGACGCGCTCGGGCGGGGTGCGGCGGAACATGCTGTCGGACTTCGTGTCGGTGAACCGCACGGGCAAGATCGCGATGAAGCTGGAGGATAGCTCCGACGCGATCGTCGACGTGCAGCTCTGTTCGGCGCAGGACGACGTGCTGCTGACAACGGCGCTGGGCCAGTGCATCCGCTTTGCGGTGGAGGACGTGCGCGTGTTCACGGGCCGGACGTCGACGGGCGTGCGCGGCATCAAGCTGGGCGCGGGCGACGAGTTGATCGCGATGAGCGTGCTGGGAAAGATCGACGTCACGCCGGCGGAGGGCCGCGCCTATCTCAAGCGGGCGAATGCCGCGCGGCGCGCCGAGGGCGAGGAAGTCTCCGAGGAGGCCGTCGAGGAAGCCGATGCCGAGGATGCGGCGGCGCCGGCGGACGGGAATGGCGATGCCGGAGAAGTCGAGCTGAGCGAAGAGCGGTTCGCGCAATTGGGAGAGGCCGAGCAGTTCATCCTGACGTTGACGCGAGAGGGCATGGGCAAACGCGCTTCGGCCTTCGACTACCGGCGCACGGGCCGCGGGGGCAAAGGCCTCATCGCGCACCGGCTTCCGAAGGAAGGAAGACTGGTTGCGAGCTTCCCGATCGGCGCGGCGGACGAGATCATGGTGGTGACAGATGCCGGGCAACTGATACGTTGCGCCGTGGATCAGATCCGCATTGCGGGACGAGCGACACAGGGTGTTCGCGTGTTGAGGGTGGCGGCCGGGGAACGTGTCGTCTCCGTCGAAAGGCTGGAGGACCAGGGCGGTGACGAGACGGCCGGAAAGACGGGCGGCGGGTGAACCGCGGCCTGTGCGGGGAACAGCCAGTGCGCGGGCCTCGGCGTCGGCACGAAGCGTGAAGCGGATAGGACTCTATCCGGGCACGTTCGATCCGATCACCAACGGTCACATCGACATCATCGGCCGCGCCGTGAAGCTGGTCGACAAGCTGATCATCGGCGTTGCGATCAATGACGGGAAGGGGCCGCTGTTTTCCCTCGAAGAGCGCGTCGAGATGGTGATGCAGGAGAGCAAGCCGTTCGCCAACGGCGTCGAGATCGAGGCGCGGCCGTTCGACAACCTGCTGATGCATTTCGCGGAACAGTGCGGCGCCGGAATTATCATACGTGGGCTGAGGGCCGTCTCGGACTTCGAGTACGAGTTCCAGATGGTCGCGATGAACCAGCAGATGAATGACGATATCGAAACGGTGTTCCTGATGGCCGACCCCCATCACCAGGCCGTGTCGTCGCGACTGGTAAAAGAGATTGCTCGTCTCGGCGGAAGGGCTGATCTATTCGTCCCGGAGGCGGTCAATGCGAGACTCGCCCAGAAGTATGGAACGAAAAAGGGCCGATAGATGATGCGAAGCGTAGCGTTGGGCGCGGTTGCGGCCGCCATGGCGTTTGCCGGTATGGCCCTGTCTGCTTCGGCATGGGCCGGGCCCGCGGACGATCCGGCCAACTGGCGGAAAGTGGATCCCGAAAACCTCCTGGTGATGACCATCAAGCGGCAGGAAGTGCTGGTCGAGCTGCGCCCGGATTTCGCGCCGGCGCATGTGGCGCAGGTGAAGAAGATTACGCGCGACACCAACTACGACAACCTGCCTTTCCATCGCGTGATCGACGACTTCATGGCGCAGGGCGGAGAGACCTATGCGGTCTACCAGGTCTATCCGCGCTATCCGCTGATGAAGGGCGAGTTCAAGTTCGACCGCGATCCGGCCAAGCAGAAAGTCGTGTGGGTCGGCAAGACGGCCGCGGGCGACAATCTCGGCTATCTCGATGGCTTCATCGTGCAGGGCCAACCGGATGAGGCGGCGTCGATCCTGACATCGGCAAAGTCGAAGACGTGGGCGATCCACTGCCCGGGCATCACGTCGATGGCGCGCACGAACGATCCCAATAGCGCGGACACTCAGTTCTTCCTGATGCGTCAGTCGCGCACCGGCACGCCGGACGAGGGCGGGCTGGACCAGGCGTACACGATCTGGGGCCGGGCGCTGACCGGGCTCGACGTGATCCGCGGCATCAAGGCGGGACCCGAAGAGACCGACGGCCGCCTGCCGCCAGCGCAGGCCGACAAGCTCAACAAGGTGCAGGTCGCCGCCGACCTGAAAGAGAACAAGCGTCCGACCGTCTACGTGCAGCGCACGGACGGGCCCGAGTTCCAGGCGTCGCTTGCGGCGATGACCAAACCTACCGATCCCAATTCGGCGTGCGCCCTGCCGCCGGTCAACGTAGTCGTGGAAAGGCCCACATCGTGAGTGAAGCAGACAAAGAGAACACCCTCCTCCTCACGCTCGATACCGGGCCGGTGACTATCCAGCTCCTGGCGGACAAGGCGCCAGGACATGTGGCGCGCATCAAGGAGCTGGCGCGGCGCGGCTTTTATGACGGGCTCATCTTCCATCGCGTGATCGACAGGTTCATGGCACAGGGCGGCTGCCCGGACGGCACCGGCATGGGCGGCTCCGGCAAGAAGCTAAAGCAGGAGTTCAACGACGTTTCGCACCAGCGCGGCATCTGTTCGATGGCGCGCTCCAGCAATCCGGACTCGGGCGACAGCCAGTTCTTCATCGTGTTCGACGACGCGAGCTTCCTCGACAAGCAGTACACTGTGTGGGGCAGGGTCACGAGCGGCATGGAGAATGTCGACAAGCTGCCCAAGGGCGAGCCGCCCCGGACGCCGGGGAAGATCGTGTCGATGAAGGTTGCGGCGGACGTTTGACGCCTTTGGCGTCGGCAATAGGCAATAGGCAGTCGGGAGTAGGGGGCAGTCGTGACGCGACTGCCTAATGGCTATTGCCGATTGCCGTCTTCTGCCGGCACCGGCTGCGCTTCGCCGCCGGGACGGTGAATGCCTTCTTCTTCCAGCGTCGTCGCGGGCGGGAGGGGCGTGGCCGGCTTGGGGGCGAACTCGTCGAGCCAGACCGACTGTGTGCGGGCGCGGTCGGAGGCGTTCATGACGATGTCGGCGTAGAAGAGGTTGTAGGCGGGCGTCTTGAACTTGTCGCCCCAGCCGCCGCCGGGGCGGAGTTCGGAGGCGGCGGGATTTTCAACTTCCAGGACGCCGTTGCGGCAGCGCGCCGAGAGAGCGTTGGGGCGCATGGCGGGTTCGTCGGTCGCGTTGAGAGCGCGGGCGCCGCCCTTGTGGTCGGTGCGCGGGGCGAGGTTTTCATTCGACAGCCAGCTTAGCGGATTGATGCAGACGAGCGGGTGGCCTTTCGACGCGATGATGCCGCCGTTGGCGTCCCAGATCGGCGAGCGGTCGCGGAAGGCGTTGTCGCTTTCGCCGATGATGATGGATTTCCACGCGACGATACACTGGATGCTTCCCGCATCCTTGCAGAGGCCCTGCACGACGGCCTTGTCGGGGAAGTCGGCGGGCAGGGCTGCGTCGATGATGTAGGCGGCGGCGAGGCGGTCGCGCAGCGGCTCCTGCTGGAAGCGGTCCTGCAGGAGCTTCTGGGCGTAGAGGCCGCCCTGGCCGACGCCGACGAGCAGGACGCCGCGCTGGCGATTGTCCTTCGCCATGTGGGCATCGAAGGCGGCGAGCACGTCGCTGTAGGCGAGGAGAAAGGCGCCATCGCCTTCGCCGCCGACATCGAGTTCGGAGTAGAGCGAGGCTTGACGATAGCGCGGGGCGTAGATCGGGCCGACGCGTTCGAACGGGCCGGCGTGGTTGGGAAGGACCTCATTGTCGAGGCGGGCTTTGGCGACGGGATCGTCGATGGGCGCGTTCCACGTGTCGCCGGCGTAGGCGGACGCGGGGTGGATGAAGAAGACATCGACGCCCCATGGCGTTTCCCATCCGCCTGCGGTGAGCTGGGCCGGGCGCAGCGCCCAGCTTTCGGGCTTGGTGTAGTCCGGCTGGGGCGGGGGCGTCGCAGAGGCGAGCGCGCCAGACGGGCGGACCGCCATGCGATAGAACGTGTCCTGGAGGACAAGCCAGCCAAGGCCAAGCACCACGACAGCGCCGGCTGCGCCCATGACGGCGAAGCGTCTTGCCTTTGGATCCTTCAACATGCCCACGTCCCCGGAACTGCACGAGCGCTAACGGCAACGCCGTCACAGGTACGACATGCCGCGTCGAGCCTATATTGTCACCCACGGATGGCTGGAATCAGGCCAAAACGGGCCGCGGCCAAGGAGTTGCGATGTCATCGGGGCGAAGGACACGGGAAGCGGTCAGGAAGGCGCGGCGCAGGGCGCTGGCGGCGCTGCGCAACTGGTTCTTCACCGGGATCGTCGTCGGCGCGCCGATCGGCATCACGATCTGGCTGGTATGGAGCTTCGTGTCGTTCGTCGACAACCGCATCAAGCCGCTGATCCCGTATGAGTGGAATCCCGAGACCTACCTGAAGTTTGCGCTGCCGGGGCTCGGCATCGTGATCGCGGTGGTGGGGCTAACGGCGCTGGGGGCGCTGACGGCGAACCTGATCGGCAAGTCGATGCTGGGCTTCGGCGAGCGGTTGCTGGCGCGCGTGCCGCTGGTGCGCTCAATCTATTCGGCCGTGAAGCAGGTGTTCGAGACTTTCGCTTCAAGTGAAGCGTCGTCCTTCAAGGAAGCGGTGCTGATCGAGTATCCCGGGCCGGGCCTGTGGGCGATCGGCTTCATCACCAGCCGGGCGCCGGGCGCGGAGATCACCGACCGGATCGGGGACGCGATCGGCGTGATGATCCCGACCTCGCCCAACCCGGCGATGGGGCATCTGGTTTACGTTTCGCCGGACAAGGTGAAGAAGCTCGACATGAGCGTCGACAAGGCCGCGCGGCTGGTGATCTCGTTCGGAATACTAAACACCGAGCAGATCGCGGCGGCGGATGCGGGGAAGGCCAAGTAGCGACGGCCCTTGCGTCTGCTAGCCGCTGGTGCTGAGGCCTATCCAGCGGCCGGCGGCGGCGACGGTGAACCAGGCGAGGATGGTGAAGAGGCCGATCAGGCGGTTGAGCGGCGGAGTTGTGGGCTCGGCCTTTCGCGTGCGGGCGAATTCCCAGAGCAGGAAGCCGGCGATGAGCAGGGCGCCGAGGCGCAGGGTCCAGCGGTTGATCTCCATGACGAGATCGTAGTCGTCGAGCGGGTGATAGATCCCATAGGTAACGATGCCGACGCCGACCACGGTGATGGCGGTGATCGCGCCGAGGACGATGCGCGTCAGCTTCGATCCGAACGCCATCACGATCAGCCATCCGACGCTGAGGATGTGGAAGGCGCCCGGGGCCGCGCCGTAGGACGTGCCGAAGATGAGGACAGACGCCAGCCACAGGAGCAGGGCGATGCCGGCCATGATCTTGGCGTTCTGCGAGACGACCCCATCCCGGCCGGCGACGGACCGCACGACGCCTAGGGAGAGGATCAGGGCGGCTGCCATGGCGATGACTTTCACCAGGAAAGCGGGGCGGCTGTAGAGCTTCATCGGGTTGACGAGGCCCATGAGGAGGCCGGTGACGGCGAGGACGATCAGGGCGCCCCATAGCCACGGGCGTGTGGCTTTCTCAACCGCGGAGGGCGACAGGCTGGTCATGCCGAAGCCCATCAGGCGGAGGCCCGGCAGAAGCATGGCGCCGCCGAGCGTGACCAGCGCCAGAAGATGCGTGCAGAGGATGAGCGGGAAGATCCAGCTCGACTCCTTGATGATCGGCGCCGGCCAGACCGTGGCGAGGCTCTGCACCCACGGCTTCAGATCGGGAAAGAGTGCGGCGAAATCCATCGTTACTCTTCCGGCTCTTGTTGCGCGGGAGCTTCTTCGGCGGGCGCGGGGTCTTCCGCGGGTTCGCTTTCTTCTGTCGATTCTTCAGCAGCAGCGGCTTCTTCCTCCGCCGCCTGCGCTTCCAGTTCCTCTATGCCGCGCATCACGGGCTCGCATTCGGCGAAGGCGTAGCCGAATGTTCCCTTGGGCATGTTCTCGCATTCGAAGAACGACAGAGCCATCAGGCGGCCGAAGACGATGACCAGGATCCATGCCGAAATCGACACGCCGGCGGCGAGCTTGACCGCGAGAGGCGGGCTGGGGCGGGTGTCCCATTCGGCGAGGTTCTTCTGCACGCGATAGTGGAACCAGAAGATGTTCGCCGCCGCCACGAGGATGAAGATGACCTTCGCGCGGAAGAAGACCGAATGGTAGTAGTGCACCGGGTTCGAGAGGAACAGCAGCACGCCGGTGACGGTGGCGAGGGCGAAACCGGCGATGGTGAGCGGCAGGACCCGGTTGTTCAGCGTCGAATACGGGACGCTGCGAAATGCGATGCCGAGCATGCGCAGGTCGACCATCAGGATGGTGCCGGCGAACAGTATGAGCGAGAGGACGTGCGTGCCCTCGGTCAGCGCCCAGAGGTGGAGCGAGCCTGCGAACTGCTGACTCCACGATGTCGCCGGATCGCCATCCGTGGCGCCGGGCACATCCTGCAGCCATTGAAGCAGATCGTGAAACAAGCCCCGACGTCTCCCCGAACGGACGCGCCAATTGGTCGGGCTGAGGTCGCGCTGTCAAGCGAAGTCCGCGTGTGCCTTCAGCGCTCAGGCTGGCGCTCCAAAGAAGCGCGACCGGCCTTCAATCTTCCACGGTCTCGGGGAGTGTCGAGGCGATTCTCGGCGCGAAGAGGTCTCGTGCTTTTCGGACGGCTTGCCCGCGGGCGCCTTCGAGCTGCGGGTCGGCCATGAGGATGGATTTCGCGTCGGTGCGGGCGGTCTCGATGAGGGGTGTGTCCTGCGTGATGTCGAGGACGCGGAAGGTGGGGAGGCCGGACTGGCGGAGGCCGAGGAGGTCGCCGGGGCCGCGGAGGCGGAAATCGGCTTCGGCGATTTCGAAACCGTCGGTGGACTTGCGGAGGATATCGAGGCGTTCCTTGCCGCCTTCGGTGAGCGGGGTCTGATAGAGCAGCAGGCAGCTCGAGGCCTTGTCGCCGCGCCCGACGCGGCCGCGCAGCTGGTGGAGCTGGGCGAGGCCGAATTTCTCGGCGTGTTCGATCACCATGATGGTGGCTTCGGGGACATCGATGCCGACTTCGATCACGGTGGTGGCGACGAGGACACCGGCCTCGCCGGCGCGGAAGCGTTCGAGGGCGGTGTCGCGGTCGGGCGGCGGCATGCGGGCGTGGACGAGTTCGACGGGTGCGCGGACATGGCTGGAGAGCACGTCGCGGCGCTGGATGGCGGAGGCGTCGCCGGCGTCTTCTGAATCGACGGCGGGGCAGATCCAGAAGGCGCGCTCGCCGCGATCGACGGCGCGGGAGACGGCGGCGATGACCTCGTCAATGCGCGTGTCGGGGACTGCGGCGGTGGTGACTTCCTGGCGGTTGGCGGGCTTCTCGCGGATCATCGAGATGTCGAGATCGCCGTGGACGGCGAGCGCCATGGTGCGCGGAATGGGCGTGGCGGACATGACCAGCATGTGGGGCGACTGGCCCTTCGCCGTCAGCTTTAAGCGGTCGGTGACGCCGAAGCGGTGCTGTTCATCAATGACGACGAGGGCGAGGTCGGGGAGATCGACGTCGGACTGGTAGAGCGCCTGAGTGCCTGAGAGGACCTGGATCTTTCCGGCGCGGACATCGTCGAGAATCTTTTCGCGCGTAGCGCCCTTGTCGCGGCCGGTGAGTGCGGCGACGCGCATGCCGACGGGTTTGAGGAAGCGGCCTACGGCTTCGGCCTGCTGACGCGCAAGGACTTCGGTGGGAGACATGAACGCGGTGATGCCGCCGCCGGCGCCGACCTGTGCGGCTGCCAGCGCGGCGACGAGCGTCTTGCCGGAGCCGACATCGCCCTGGATCATGCGGCGCATCGGGATGGGGCGGCCCATGTCGATGGCGACATCGGAATAGGCGTCGAGCTGGGCGCGGGTGGGCTTGAAGGGGAGCGCTTCGACGATGCTGCGCTCGGCGCCGAGGGCGCGGGGGATGGCGGGGGCGTGGCGGCGTTCGCGGGCGAGGCGGGCCTGGCCCATCGCCATCTCACGGGCGAGGGCTTCGTCGTAGGCGAGACGCTGGCGGGCGATGTGGAAGCCGTCGGGATCGTAGACTTTCGGCTGGTGCAGGCGGAGCAGCGCCTGGTTGAAGGTGGGCCAGTGATTGCGGGCGAGGAGGTGCGGGTCGATCCACTCGTCCAGGTCTGGGACTTTCTCGAGGGCGGCGGCCATGAATTTGCGCAGAGCCTTGGCGGTGAGGTTGGCCGTCATCGGATAGACGGGTTCGACCTCTGGAAGATCAGCATCGCCGTCGGCGGGGACGACGTGGTCGGGGTGCGCCATCTGGCGGGCGCCCTGGTATTCGCCGACCGTGCCGGAGGCGATGACGGACTCGCCGATCTTGAAGGTGCGCTCCAGCCACTGCTTGTTGGCGTGGAAGTAGGAGAGTGTGATGAAGCCCGTGTCGTCGCGCAGGCGGACGCGGGCCGGGAGCTTGTTGCGGGCGTGGTCGAGCTTGTCGACAACGCCGGTGACGGTGGCGACTTCACCAATCTGCACGCTGTCGATGGTGGCGCGGTTGCGGCGGTCGATCCAGCTCACAGGCAGGTGGAAGATGAGGTCGAGCAGGGTCTCTCCGCCGATGAGGCGAGCGAGCACGGGCTTCACCTTCGGGCCGACGCCCGGAAGGCTGCCAATGTCGGCGTAGAAGGGATAGAGGATCGGGTCGCGCATTGTTTCGCAGGTTAGCGTAATTGAGAGAGTCGGGGCAGGGGCCTAGCTGCCTGTGAGCGGGGCTCACGGATCCATCATGCGGTGATAGAAGCCGAGTGCGAAGGCGATAAAGAGCGCGGGGACGCCGACCTGCAGCCAACGGACGCGGTGGAAGACCGCAGCCAGAATCGCCATGACGGCAAACATGGCCTGCACGAGTGAATCGGTCAGAAGCTTGTTCGCTGGCAGCTCCTCGCTGGCGATATCGGCCATCAGGATGCCCTGTACGATCGCAACCAGCATGAACGCGGCATAGGCGATCTGGTATTTCCTGCCGTCCTCTTCATGGAAGACGCGCAGGTCGATCTCTCCGGTTTCACGGACGCGGGGCGCCACGAGGCCGCATGTGAGGAAAGCAATGATGGCGAGCACGAGCGGCGGGACAGACGTTTCAGTACGAAGCGTGAATTGCTCGTGATAGACCCACGATCTCAGCCAGAAGGTGACCTGGAGGTTGAAGATCGCGCCGGCCCAGAGAGCCCAGGTGAGCGAGAAACGTACACGGTCATGCTCCTGTATCAGCTGGGCGACGGTCTGCAGCAGATGCGCCACGCCGATCGACACGACAAAGGAGAGGAGGACGGTGAAGAATTCGAAGGATGACATGCCGTCTCCGCGCGATTTACGGTGGGATGATAAGCGGTTGCGGTGACGCATTCCAGCGGACGGCCAGATGCTCTATAGGCCTGTGGAGGCTAAGCCCGGAGTTCGGTACAGAAACACTAACGCTTCGCGCGAGTAACAAGGGGCGCCGCCTTGAGGGGATGCATATGAGGTTGGCACTATCTGCTGGCATTGCGCTGATGGCTGCTTGTGCGGCAGCCAGTGCGCAGCAGGCCAAGGATGGCGAAGTTGAGGTGCTGCCGGGCAAGTGGACCTGGAAGCAGTCCACCACCGTGATCGGTTTCATCAACAGCAAGGATGAAAACCTCGAATGCCTCATCCCGCAGAAGGCCAAGGTGAAGCTCTCGGAGCTTGCCCGTGACCTCGACGAAGATTGCACGGTCGACAAGGTCGCACCGATCCCGGACGGTTACAGCTTCAAGCTGATCTGCAAAGGCGATCTGCCGATCAGGGCGGACGCGACGCTCGCGGCGTCCGACAGGTCGATGGTCATCCGCGCCAAGGGTTCGGCCACGGTGATGGGCTTCATTCCTGCCAGCGTCTCGGCCAATGCCGACGCCAGCCTTGCCGGCGAATGTACGTCTGAGGAGATCGCCAAGGAGACGGAGCGCTGGCGGCTGGAACAACAGTAGGCCGATGGCGGCTGGCCTCCGACGCGGCAAAAAGTGGTAGCGGTATGGACGATCTTGAGACGTGGCGGCGCAAACTAGCTTTTCGGGCGAGCCGGCGCGGATTCCGGGAACTGGACCTCTATATGCAGCAGTTCACTGAGGCGCACCTGGCCACGTTGGATGCGCGTCAGCTCGACCAGTTTGAAGCGGTGCTGGATATCCCGGACCAGTTCGTTTTCGACTGGATCATGGGGCGTGGCGCGCCAAACGAAAATCAGCGTTCGGAAGTTCTCGACCTCCTGCTTTCATTCCGATATTCCGCACCCACATAACGGAACCACGCTGCGGTCTGGACGCTCAAACGAGCGCCCGGATGGGTAAGCGATTCCTTTGAGTGCGAGTTAGAATGCGGGCCATTCCTTGAGAGCCATTCCTTGAGAGTCTGGGACGCGATTGCCAGCCAGACGAAGCCGGTTCGGGTGTTCGAGACCCCGTTCATCGCGGACGTGCGCCTGTTTGCGGAAGCGACGCTGAAACGTGGCGGGGTCGGGCTCTACATCGCGCGGGACGACCGGTATGCGGCGGCGGCCGCTTCGGCGGCGCGGTTCTTTGTCCCCCAGCTCGACGTGGTGAGCCTGCCGGCGTGGGATTGCCTGCCTTACGACCGGATGAGCCCGAGCCCAGCGATCGCAGCGCAGAGGTGTGGAGCGCTGGCGCGGCTGGCGGGGCGCGGGCCTGCGCCCATGCTGGTGGTGACGACATCGTCCGCCGTGGCGCAGCGTGTGCCGCCGAGAAAGCACATGGCGGCGGCGGCCTTCGTGGCGCGTGTCGGTGGGAGCGTACCGGTAGACAAGATCAACCGGTATCTGGCCATCAACGGGTACGTACGCGCTTCGACAGTGCGCGAGCGGGGCGAGTATTCGATCCGGGGTGGGATCGTGGACATCTTCCCGGCGGGAATGATCGAGCCGGTGCGGCTCGACTTTTTCGGTGACGAGCTGGAGGCGGCGAAGTATTTCGATCCGGAGTCGCAGCGGTCTACCGCGCCGCTGAAGGAGATCGTGCTCGCGCCTGTGAGCGAGATCGACTTCTCGGATGAGGCGTTGTCGCTGTTACGGAAGAATTTCCTTTCGGCGTTCGGATCGCCGGGCGGGGACCCGACTTATGAATCCGCGCGGGAGCGTATCCGGCGGCAGGGCGTGGAACAGTGGTTGCCGCTGTTCTACGAAAAGCTGGAGACGCTGTTCGACTATGCGGGCGCCGATGCGCTCGTCGGGCTCGATGCTGCTGCGGCGGAAGCGGCGAGCGAGCGGATCGCGCAGGCGGAAGAATACTACGAAGTGCGAAGGTCTTCGGCCGCCGGTGGCGTGACGGCGCACGTCCTGCCGCCGGAGCGGTTGTACTTGACGCCGAAGGAGCTGGGCGAGGCGCTCACCTCGCGGGCGACGGCGACGTTCACGACGCAGAATGCTCCGGAGAAGACAGAGGGTCTGCATGGCCGGGCGAAGCAGGGGCGGAGCTTCGTGTTGGAGCGGGCCGATCCGTCGGCCAACCTGTTCGATGCGGTCGTGCGCCATGTGCGGGAGCGGCAGGCGCAGGGCAAGCGCGTCATCATCGCGGCGTGGAGCACGGGCTCGGCGAGCCGGCTGACGGGCATCCTCGAAGATCACGGGATAAAGGACGCGCGGCTGATCGCGTCCTGGCCGGAGGCGACATCCAAGCTCGTGTCGGTGGCGGAGCTGGCGGTCGAGACGGGGTTCGAGGACGACGATCTCGTCATCATCTCCGAACAGGACATGCTGGGCGACAAGCTGGCGCGCCCGAGGAAGCGGAAGTCGGCGGCGGCGGCGATCGCGGAGGCTGCGGCGCTGTCGGCGGGAGACCTGATTGTCCACGTCGAGCACGGCGTAGGCCGATATGACGGCCTCAAGACCGTCACGGTGAACGAGGCGCCGCATGACTGTCTCGAGTTGATCTACGCAGGCGGCGACAAGATCCTGCTGCCCGTCGAGAACGTCGAACTGATCTCGCGCTATGGCTCGGAGAGCGGCGAGGGCGCCCTCGATCGGCTGGGCGGCGGCGGATGGCAGTCGCGCAAGGCGCGGGCCAAGAAGAAAATCATGGACATGGCGGACGAGCTGATCCGGCTCGCCGCCGAGCGCGAGATGAAGCGCGCGCCAAAGATGGATTCCTCCGAAGGTGTGTTCCGCGAATTCGCTGCGCGCTTCCCCTACGAAGAGACAGACGACCAACTTTCCGCCATTGAGGACGTGGTGAAGGACCTCACCTCAGGCAAGCCGATGGATCGCCTGATCTGCGGCGACGTCGGCTTCGGCAAAACCGAAGTGGCGCTGCGGGCGGCCTTCCTCGTGGCAATGACCGGGCTGCAGGTCGCGGTGATCGCACCGACGACGCTCCTGTCGCGCCAGCATTTTCAGACATTCTCTGAGCGGTTCGCCGGCTGGCCCATCAAGGTGAAGCAGCTGTCGCGCTTCGTTTCGGCCAAGGAAGCGGCGGAGACGCGCGAACAGATCAACAATGGCGAGCTCGATGTCGTGATCGGCACGCACGCCTTGCTGTCGAAGACCATCGACTTCAAGCGCCTCGGGCTCATCGTCGTGGACGAGGAGCAGCGCTTTGGCGTGAAGCACAAGGAACGGCTGAAGGAGCTGAAGGCCGATGTGCACGTGCTGACGCTGTCGGCGACGCCGATCCCGCGCACGCTGCAGATGGCCCTCACCGGCATTCGCGACCTGTCGATCATCGCAACGCCGCCGATCGACCGGCTGGCGGTGCGGACCTACGTGGTCGAGTTCGATCCGGTGACCATCCGCGAGGCTCTGCTGCGCGAGCATTATCGCGGCGGGCAGACGTATTTCGTGGCGCCGAAGGTTGCGGACCTGCCGTTCCTTGAGCGGTTCCTGCACGAGCAGGTGCCAGAGGTGAAGATGCTGGTGGCCCACGGACAGATGACGCCGACCGAGCTGGAAGACGCGATGGCGGCCTTCTATGACGGCAAGGCGGATGTGCTGCTGTCGACGACCATTGTGGAGTCGGGGCTGGATATTCCGCGCGCCAACACGCTGGTGGTTCACCGGGCGGACATGTTCGGGCTGGCGCAGCTCTACCAGCTTCGCGGGCGTGTGGGGCGGGCGAAGCTGCGCGCCTATGCATTTCTGACGACACCCGAGGAGGAGGCGCTGACCGATGGCGCTTCGAAGCGGCTGAAAGTGCTGCAGTCGCTCGACAGCCTCGGCGCGGGTTTCATGCTGGCGAGCCACGACCTCGACATGCGCGGCGGCGGCAACCTGCTGGGCGAGGAGCAAAGCGGACATATTCGCGAGGTTGGCGTCGAGCTCTACCAGCAGATGCTGGAGGATGCGGTGAAGGCGCTGCGCTCTGGCGAGACCCTCGATGGGCACGAAGTGGCGGACGACTGGTCGCCGCAGATCGATATCGGCGCGGCGGTGCTGATCCCGGAAGCCTATGTCGAGGACCTGTCGACGCGGCTGTCCCTCTATCGGCGCCTGGCTGATCTTGTCGACGACGGCGAGCGCGAGGCGTTTGCCGCGGAGTTGATCGACCGCTTCGGGCCACTGCCGGATGAAACGAAACAGCTGCTCGAGATCACCGCGGTGAAAATTCTTTGCAAGAAACTCGGCGTGGCGAAGGTTTCCGCCGGGCCGAAAGGCGCGCTGCTGGCGTTCCGGCCCAATGCGCCGCTCGATGGGGCCAAGCTGATTTCCTATGTGCAGAAACGGCCGAACATGCTGAAGCTGCGCCCCGACATGAAGCTGGTGGCGAACGGCGCGTGGCCGGACGCGCCGAGCCGGCTGATGGCAGTGAAGAACCTGCTCAAGGACATGAGCGGACTGCTCTGAAGTTAGAGGTGCGTGATGGCTGGCAGGCTTGAGGGACGTGTGGCGCTGGTGACGGGCGCGTCGAGCGGGCTGGGGCGGCGGTTTGCTGTCGTGCTGGCGCGGGAGGGCGCGAAGGTGATCGTTGCCGCGCGTCGCAAGGAGCGCCTGGACGATCTCGTGAAGGAGATCGGCGTCGACAAGGCCATGGCTGTTGGCTGCGACGTAACGAGCGAGGAGAATGTCATCGCGCTCTATGACGCCGCCGAGAAACGCTTCGGGCTAGTGGATACTGTGATCAACAACGCCGGCGTCACCCATTCGGATAATGCGCTGACGCAGAGTGTTGAAGAATTCCGCAAGATCATGGATCTCAACGTCACAGCGGTCTGGATGGTCGCGCGCGAAGCGGCGCGGCGGCTGGTCAATGCGGGACCGGACAAGGCGACCCGCGGGCGGATCGTCAACATCGGCAGCATGGCGGGGCGGCATGTCATCCCGAACGTGACAGCGTACAACGCCTCGAAGGCGGCGGTGGCGCACATGACGCGCTCGCTCGCTCGCGAGTGGGCGCGCTACGGCGTCAACGTCAATGCGCTGTCGCCGGGTTATGTCGCGACCGAACTAATGGGCGACTGGCTCGACCAGGAAGGCGGACAGAAGACGATCGGCAAGACGCCGCGCCGGCGGATCATGGATGAGGAGAGCCTGGACGAGGCTGTGCTGTTCCTCGCCTCGGATGGCGCGAAGTTCGTCACGGGCGCCGACGTTCTCGTGGATGATGCGCAGAGCCTATAGCGACTTTACCTGGTGTCAGGACGGGCTCGGCCTCCGATCGAGGGTTGACGTGACCGTCAAGTCCCGCGTTTTGTCGGACTCAACGGAGATAAAGTCATGGCGTCTGGCCCTCTCGTTGGCGTGAAGATTGTGGAATTCGCAGGCATCGGCCCGGCGCCCTTCTGCGGCATGCTGCTGGCGGACCTTGGCGCGGATGTGGTGCGCATCGACCGCAAGGAGTCGGTGGGCAATGCAACGCCGGACCTGATGGGACGCGGCAAGCGGTCGATCGCCATCGATCTCAAGAGCTGGGATGGCGTCGAAGCCGCGTTGAGCCTGATCGACAAGGCGGACGCGCTGATCGAAGGATTCCGTCCCGGCGTGATGGAGCGGCTGGGCGTTGGGCCCGACGTAGCGCTGAAGCGTAATCCGAAGCTGGTCTATGGGCGCATGACGGGATGGGGGCAGACTGGCCCCTGGTCGTCGATGGCGGGGCACGACATCGACTACATCGCGCTCATCGGCGCGCTGCATACGATGGGACGGGCAGGCGAGGCGCCGGCGCCGCCGCTCAACCTTGTTGGCGACTATGGCGGCGGGGCGCTCTATCTCGCGTTCGGCTTGTGCGCGGGGATCATCGAGGCGCGGACGTCGGGCAAGGGCCAGGTGGTGGACTGCGCGATGATCGATGGCGCTGCGTCTCTAATGACGATGTTCTACGGCATGCGCCACGCTGGAATCTGGAACGACAAGCGTGGCGACAACCTGCTGGATGGCGGGGCGCATTTCTACGACACGTATGAATGCGCGGATGGGAACTGGCTGGCGGTCGGCGCGATCGAGCCGCAATTCCATGTCGTGCTCGCCAAGGGCCTCGGCCTCGACGACGCGGATTTTCCGGCGCGGATGGATCGCACCAACTGGCCGCACTATTCGCGGGTGATCGCGGATCGCATCCGCACCAAGACGCGCGATGAATGGATGAAGGTATTCGACGGGACGGACGCGTGCGTCGCGCCAGTGCTCTCGATGGAAGAGGCGCCGAAGCATCCGCACAATGTCGCCCGCGAAACGTTCCAGACCGCGTTCGGCGCGATCCAGCCCGGACCGGCGCCGCGTTTTTCGCGTACGGCGGGAGCGATCAATGGCGTGCCGGCGCGGCCCGGAAAACATTCCGGCGACGTACTGAAGGACTGGGGCGTGGAGCCTGAACAGGCGGCCGCCTTCCTGAAGTCAGGGGCGGTCGCGCAGGCCTGATACCGGGTTGGGGGCGGTCCGGTTAGCCTGCGATTCAGCCTGAAATATGGCGTGAAGTCAGTGGCTTGGATATTTAAAACCAACCTGAATTATGGACAACAACCGCCACAGTCCGCGTTCAGACTCACTCCCATAGAACGAGCACATACCGGGGCTGCCTTGATGTCCCTCGATGGTTCTCCGGTATCTGTTCCTGTGTAACTGGGCCGGCGTTGAAAGACGCCGGCCCCTTCATTTCCGGGCCTGATTTCAGGGCGGTCCGGGGCCTGATCACCTCACACGCGAAACCTGCATGGATCGTAACACCACGGTGACTCTTCATCGATAATCGCTAAAACTCGGGTCAGACATTTCCGGGAGCCTGTGGATGAATCGGTCGTGGTTTGCCGCCGCTGTTGCGGCGATTCTGGCCTGCACGCCCGCATGGGCGGACGCGAACAAGCAGACCAAGGGGAATTACGACGACAAGTTCAGGCAGCTTGAAGTCGATCTGCCGACGCCGAATACCTACCGGACGGCTTCGGGCGCGCCGGGAGAAGCTTACTGGCAGCAGGAAGCCGATCACGTCATCAACGCGACGCTGGACGAGAATGCCAAGCGGATCACGGCGAGCGAGACTGTCACCTACAAGAACAACTCGCCGCATCAGTTGAGCTATGCGTGGTTCCAGCTCGACCAGAACATCTTCAAGCAGGATTCGGTCTCGCGGAAATCGGCGCGGGCGACGCCGGCGCCGGGGCAATCGTCGAGCGACGTGCTGAGCATCGGGCAGTTGCGGCAGCTTCAGTCGTATGCCGACAAGCCGCATGGGTTCGAGATCCAGTCGGTGACGGACGGCTCGGGGCGGGCGCTGCACTATGTGATCAACGACACTATGATGCGCGTCGACATGCCGGCGGCGCTGCGGCCGGGACAGACGGCGACGTTCAAGATCTCATGGGCGTTCAACGTCGTCGACCAAGGTCTGTTCGGCGGCCGTTCGGGATATGAGCACTTCCGCGACAACGACACGTACATCTACTTTCAGGCGCAGTGGTTCCCGCGGCTGGTCGCTTACACCGACTACACTGGCTGGCAGCACAAGCAGTTCCTGGGCGCGGGCGAATTCACGCTCGAGTTCGGCAATTACGACGTGTCGATCACGGTGCCGGCGGATCATGTCATGGGCGCGACCGGCACGCTGCAGAACCCCAACCAGGTGCTGAGCGCGGAGCAGCGCAGCAGGCTGGCGCAGTCGCGCTCGGCGGCGAAGCCGATGTACATCGTGACGCCGGACGAGGCGCTGGCGAACGAGAAGGAAGGCACGACCGCCACCAAGACGTGGCGCTGGAAGGCCAGCAATGTCCGCGATTTCGCGTGGGCGTCGTCGCGCAAGTTCATCTGGGATGCGATGGGTGTGAAGCAACCCGTGGGCGGCGAGGTGCTGGCGCAGTCCTTCTTCCCGAACGAGGCCGACCCGCTGTGGTCGCTCTATTCCACGCGGGCGGTGGCGCACACGATCGACGTCTATTCGTCTTTCTCGTTCCCGTATCCCTATCCGAACGCGATCTCGGTCAACACGTGGCTGAGCGGTGGGATGGAATATCCGATGATCTCGTTCAACGGCTACCGGCCGGTGAAAGACGAGAAGACGGGACACAAGACCTACACTCGTAACGCCAAATACGGCCTGATCGGCGTCGTGATCCACGAGGTGGGCCACAACTATTTCCCGATGATCGTCAACTCGGACGAGCGCCAGTGGACGTGGATGGACGAGGGTATCAACTCCTTTCTCGAGGCGCAGGCTGAGTATCTCTGGGAAGACGATTTCCCGGCGGGATCACAGGCAGCGCCGAACGTGCTGGACTCGATCACGTCCTACATGACGAGCGAGAACCAGGTTCCGATCATGACCAATTCGGAATCGCTCGTGCAGTTCGGGCCGAACGCCTATTCGAAGCCGACGGCGGCGCTGACGGTGCTGCGCGAGACGGTGATGGGGCGCGAGCTGTTCGATTTCGCGTTCAAGGAGTATGCGAAGCGCTGGATGTTCAAGCGACCGACGCCGGCGGACTTGTTCCGCACGATGGAAGATGCGTCGGGCACGGACCTCGACTGGTTCTGGCGCGGCTGGTTCTACACGACCGACCATGTGGACGTGGCGCTGAGCGGTGTGCGGGAATACCGGCTGAACACCAAGGATCCGAACGTAGAAGGCAAGTTGTCGCGCGAACGTCGTGAAATGAGGCAACCTGAGGCGCCCACCGTTGCGGGCAACAAGGCGCAGGGACTGCAGACCTATGTGGACAAGCACCCCGAGGCGAAGGATTTCTACAACGACAACGACGAGTTCGCGGTCAACAACAAGGACCTCAACGACTACGAGACCTGGAAGGAAGGCCTGAAGGAGCCGGACAAGTCGGCGCTCGAGCGCGCGCTGCGCGACAACCCGTATGTCTACTTCATGGACTTCGAGAACGTTGGCGGGCTGGTGTCGCCATTGCCGCTGAAGTTCACGTACGAGGACGGGTCGGTGAAGGAAGTGATGATCCCGGCAGAGATCTGGCGCGTGAACAACGAAAAGGTGACGAAGCAATTCGTGGAGACGAAGAAGATCGTGTCGGTTGAAGTGGATGCGCGTCATCAGATCGCTGATGCGGATGCGTCGAACAACGCATTCCCGCAGCGCGTCGCGCCGAGCCGCCTCGAAGTCTTCCGGATGAACCAGATGGCTGGGCGCAACCAGATGGCGGACGCGCTGGTCGAGCTGAAGGCGAAGGAAGAGCCGGCTAGCCCGGCCGCGCCGCTGACGCCAGGGACCAATCCGCAATGAACAGAGCGGGGCAAAAACTGACGCGCAGGCTGCTGATGGTGGCTGGAAGCGCGCTAGTCATCGCCCCGTCCGCGTTCGCGCATCGCTCGCAGTCGGTACTGACCACGGTGAGCTGGAATCCATCGCGCTCGATGATCGAGGTGATGCACCGGCTGCACGCGCACGACGCGGAGGTGGGGCTGGCGCAATCGGCGGGCGTCTCGGCGATCGACATCACGCAGGTGCGAAACCAGGCGCAGTTGATGCTCTATATAGAGGGTCATTTCTCGCTGTCGGGACCCGCGGGCAAGATTGCGCTACAGCCGCTTGGCGCGGAGTTCGAGTCCGAGGCAATCCTGCTCTATCAGGAAGCCAAGCTGGCCGCGCCGCCACCGGAACTGACGGTCGACAACCAGATCCTCCGCGACGTGTTCGACCAGCAGACCAACCTCGTCAACGTCAAGCTCGACAAACGGACACGCACGCTGATCTTTTCCGGCAAGGATGGCGCGAAGCTGGCGAAGGATCTGTTGTAGCTCTGGCGTTGAGCGGCACAGCAAGTTAGAGATTTCCGCAGGCGAGGGGCGAGGGTCGTTGCGGCCCGAGGATGATCAGGGGATACGCCCCAATGAAGCTCGTGATTTTCATCGTGCTGGCTGTTGTGGTCGTCCTTGCCGGGGCGGTTGCGATGTTGCCGCTGTCGATGGCGGCCGAGTTCGCGGCGAAGCAGGCGCCGAATTTCAAGTACACCGCGGCGAGCGGCAGCGTGTGGGACGGCAAGCTGACGTCTGTCTCCTACGGCCAGCAGAAGATCGGCGACCTCACCATGAAGGCCGACTTCGGCGCGCTGTTTTCCGGCAAGGTCGGCGGCAGGGTCGGGCTGGCGCGGGAGGGTTTCGCGGGCGAGACCGATATCAGCTATCCGATCGGCGGACAGGCGTTCGAACTTTCGAACCTCAAGATCTCCGGCAAGGCCGGCATGATCACGGGTATGCCGCAGGCCGTGGCGGCGACCGACGGCCAGTTCATGTTGGAAGTGAAGGACCTGAAGTTCGCTGGCAATGCCTGCGAGCGGGCGAGCGGCGAGGTCTGGACCGACGCGCTGGCCAAGGTGACGGTGAAGGGCTGGACCGGGCCGGAGCTGCGCGGGCCGGTGACCTGCAAGGACGGCCAGGTGCAGTTGGAAGCGACAGGGAAAGCCCCGACAGGGGAGGATGTCGTCGCCACGATGTACATCTCTCCCCGGCTGGACATGGACATGACCGCCACCGTGCTTAACGCCCAGGGATCGGCGATCGAGGCGCTGACCGGAATAGGCTTCAAGCCCGAGGGGAGCGCCCTGGTGCTGCGGCAGGCGCTCGGCTCGCGCTGAAACGCCCCCGGGGAACCCGGTGATTCCGGGCAGCAATCCGCTTGACCCGGGGGGCGGCGGCGCCTAAACCCTCCTCCCTCAATCCCGGTCTAGTGCGGGTGTAGCTCAGTTGGTTAGAGTGCCGGCCTGTCACGCCGGAGGTCGCGGGTTCGAGCCCCGTCACTCGCGCCACTGGACCACGGATTGAGCGATGAACCCCACCCAGGAAACACATCTGGAATCAATCGATCCGCGGCTCGCGGAGGCGAACCGCGTTCTGATCGGCGACAACGGCGTGTCGGCCGATCCGGTTGGGGCGGCATCACTCTATACAGAGGCGCTCGAGGCCGGCGTGGGCGCAGCGGGCGTGCGCCTGGCCGTGCTGGCGGCGGTAGGCGTGGCGCGTCCGGCGAACTGGAGCGAAGCGCTGGACCGACTGGAGGAAGCGGCGGAACTGGGACACCACCCGGCGGAACGACAACTGGCAGTGCTGGCGGGCAGGGATGACCTGGCGCTGCGCACGGGCAGCGCAGCCCTATGGCGCAATGTGCGGAAGGACATCGACGTCGCGGCCTTGCTGAAGGCGCCGACGCTGCGGCGCGTGTCAGTGGCGCCGGCGATCGCGCTGATCGACGGGCTGGCGACCAAAGCGATGTGCAGGTGGCTGATCGCGAAGGCGAAGCCGCGGCTGGAGCGCGGGATGGTGCGCGACCTTGCGACCGGCCAGCCCGTGCCGGACCCGATACGTACAGGATTGTCGGCGGGATTCGGTCTGGCGGACACGGATCTGGTGCTTGTAGCGACGCAGGAGCGGCTGGCGCGTGCATCAGGGCTGGTGGTGCACCAGCAGGAAGCACCACATGTACTCACCTATGAGCCGGGGCAGGAGTACAGGCCGCACTTCGACTTCATGAACCCGACGCAGCCGGCATTCGCCGAGCAACTCGCGATCATGGGCCAACGAGTGGCGACGTGCCTGACGTGGTTGAATGAAGACTATGAAGGCGGTGAGACGGACTTTCCCCGCGCCAGCTTCCGCTACAAGGGCAAGACCGGGGACGCGATGCTGTTCCTGAACGTCACGCAGCCGGACCGGCGGCCCGATCCGCTGACCCTGCATGCAGGTCTGTCGCCGACGCGCGGCCGTAAATGGCTGCTGTCGCAGTGGGTGCGCGACCGGGTGCAGGCGATCGTCTGATCTGGCGTCCGATCACACACAGTTGCGACGTTCCATCGCACGCGCCGTACACGGCTAGTCACCGGATTCATGGCGGGAAAGTTGCCATCGACTGAAGTTTTGTTATCGCCTCGGTCGGTTCTATTGCATCGCGACAGAAAGCGGCTTAGGCCGTCCGCACAATATGACCGAGGGTTCATATGGAAGGCGCGCAGACGCTGGTCGTCGAATATCTGCCGGTCGTGATTTTCCTAGTAATCGCGGCGGTGCTGAGCGTGCTGTTCATCGTCTTGACGGCGTTGTTCGCACCGACGAAGCCTGATGCCGAAAAGCTGTCGGCCTATGAGTGCGGGTTCAACGCATTCGACGACGCGCGCATGAAATTCGACGTGCGATTCTACCTGGTCTCGATCCTTTTCATCATCTTCGACCTGGAAGTGGCCTTTCTCTTCCCATGGATCTTCGAGGTGGCGGCGGGCAACCAGCCGGCCTTCTGGTCGATGATGGTCTTCCTGGGCGTGCTGACCGTCGGCTTCATCTATGAGTGGCGCCGCGGCGCCCTGGAGTGGCAGTGATGGCTGACCCCAAGGTTGCAGCCGGGGGCGCCGGGCGCGTCGCGCGCGCCGAGGGCGGGGCGATCATCAAACCGAACGATCCGTTCTTCTCGGGGCTCTCGGACGAGCTGGCCGACAAGGGCTTCATCATCGCGGCCGCGGACGACCTGATCACGTGGGCCCGTACGGGTTCGCTGATGTGGATGACGTTCGGGCTTGCGTGCTGTGCCGTGGAAATGATGCAGGCGGCGATGCCGCGTTATGACCTCGAGCGCTTCGGCTTTGCGCCGCGCGCCAGCCCACGTCAGTCGGACGTGATGATCGTCGCCGGGACGCTCACCAACAAGATGGCGCCCGCGCTTCGCAAGGTCTACGACCAGATGCCGGAGCCGCGCTACGTGATCTCGATGGGATCGTGCGCCAACGGCGGCGGGTATTATCACTATTCATACGCGGTGGTGCGCGGGTGTGATCGGATTGTGCCGGTCGACATTTATGTGCCCGGATGCCCGCCGACGGCGGAAGCGCTGGTTTATGGCGTGCTGCAGCTCCAGAAGAAGATCCGGCGTGAGGGGAGCATCGAGCGATGAGCGCACTTCCCACCCGCTCCGCGATGACGTCGGAGCTGAAACTTCACCTTGAGCAGACGCAGGCCAAGGCGATTTCGTCGCTCACCGTGGTGAATGGCGAGCTGACGATCAAGGCGCCGCGCGACGGGATCGTGAAGCTGCTGACCTTCCTGCGCGATGACAGCCAGTGCCGGTTCGAGACCCTGGTGGATGTGTGCGCTTGCGATTACCCCACTGAGGTTGAGCGCTTCGAGGTCGTCTACCACATGCTGTCGATGCGGCTTAACCAGCGCATCCGTGTGAAGATCCGCACGGACGAGGCGACGCCGGTGGCGAGCGTGTCGGGCGTGTTCCCCGTCGCGAACTGGTATGAGCGCGAGGCGTTCGACATGTATGGCGTTGTGTTCTCCGGCCATCCGGACCTGCGCCGTATCCTCACCGACTACGGCTTCGAGGGCTATCCGCTCCGCAAGGACTTCCCGCTGACCGGCCGCGTCGAGGTTCGTTACGACGAAGCCCAGAAGCGTGTGATCTACGAGCCTGTGAAACTGGTCCAGGAGTACCGCAACTTCGACTTCCTCTCCCCGTGGGAGGGCATGCAGGCCGTGATCCCGGGCGACGAAAAAGCCGGCGAGGCGAAGAAGTAGCCATGGCCGACGACGCAACGACCAAGATCGCCGACATCGACGACCGCAAGTTCACGATCAATTTCGGACCGCAGCATCCAGCGGCGCACGGCGTGCTGCGTCTTGTGCTGGATCTCGACGGCGAGATCGTCGACCGCGTCGATCCGCATATCGGGCTTCTTCATCGCGGAACCGAAAAGCTCATCGAGTACAAGACTTTCCTGCAGGCGCTGCCTTACTTCGACCGGCTCGACTATGTCGCGCCGATGAACCAGGAGCATGCCTACTGCCTCGCCATCGAGCGACTGGCGGGCATCGAGGTTCCGCGCCGCGCGCAATTCATCCGCGTGATCTATTCGGAGATCGGGCGGCTGCTCTCGCACATCCTCAACGTTACCACACAGGCGCTGGACGTCGGCGCGCTCACCCCTCCGCTGTGGGGCTTCGAGGAGCGCGAGAAGCTGATGGTGTTCTACGAGCGCGCGTCCGGCTCGCGGATGCACGCGGCGTATTTCCGGCCCGGCGGGGTTCACCAGGACCTGCCGCCCGAACTGGTCGAGGACATTCACAAATTTTGCGATCCGTTCCTGAAGGTCGTGGACGACATCGAGGCGCTGGTCACCGAGAACCGCATCTTCAAGCAGCGCAACGTCGATATCGGAGTCGTGTCGGTGGAGGACGCGCTGGCCTGGGGCTTCTCGGGCGTGATGGTGCGCGGGTCGGGCCTTGCCTGGGATCTACGCCGCGCCGAGCCGTATGAGGTCTACTCGGAACTCGACTTCAAGATTCCGGTCGGAAAGAACGGCGATTGCTGGGACCGCTATCTCTGCCGCGTTGAGGAGATGCGCGAGAGCATCAAGATCATCAAACAGTGCATCGACAAGATGCCGGTTGGGCCCGTCATGCCCGAGAATTCGAAATACGCCCCGCCGCGCCGCGCCGAGATGAAGGCGTCGATGGAAGCTCTGATCCACCACTTTAAGCTTTATACCGAAGGCTTCCGCGTTCCGGCGGGCGAGATCTATGCCTGTGTCGAGGCGCCCAAGGGTGAGTTCGGAGTCTACCTGGTGACCGATGGCGGCAACCGTCCGTATCGTCTGAAGATCAAGGCGCCGGGTTATGCGCACCTGCATGCGATGGACCATCTCTGCCGCGGCCACATGCTGGCGGACGTGTCGGCCATCCTCGGCTCGCTGGACATTGTGTTCGGGGAGATCGACCGTTGAGCCATCGCCGTTTCCACGATCCCGAGCACCACAAGCCGTTCTCGTTCACATCGGCGACGGAAGAACAGATCGCGTGGTGGGAGCGGAAATATCCGACCGAGCGCAAATGGTCGGCCGTGATCCCGGCGCTGTGGCTGGCGCAGAAGCAGAATGGCGGGTGGCTTTCGGAGCCGGCTCTGCGCGCGGTCGCTGATCGGCTGGTGATGAACTACATCCGTGTCTACGAGATCGCGACCTTCTACACTATGTTCAACCTGGAGCCGGTTGGGAAATACCACCTGCAGGTTTGCGGGACGACGCCGTGCATGCTGCGCGGGGCTGAGAAGCTGAAGGATTTCTGCGAGCGCAAGATCGGGCCGAAGGGACATGTTTCCGGCGGCGGCACGTTCTCATGGGTCGAGGTGGAATGCCTGGGCGCGTGCGTGAATGCGCCGATGATCCAGATCAACGATTACTTCTATGAAGACCTGTCGGTTGAGGCGCTTGAGCAGCTCATCGAGGACTTCGCGGCGGGCAAGGAGCCCAAGCCGGGCACGTATGTGAAGCGGCAGACGTCCGCGCCGGAAGGCCGGCCGACGTCGCTGACCGACGAGTCTCTTTATGATGGCTCGAAGGCGCAAGCGCTGACGTCCATTCCCAACGCGCCGAAGCCCGCGCCTGAAGGCGGGCCTGCGCCCGCGGCCAAGGCATGAGGGTGGACATGGCCGACAGGAAGATCAGCAAGGAGATGACGGCGGAGCTTGTCCGCGCGGGCATCTATGAGGCGCTGTGTTTTGGCGCCGGTGTGATCGGGTTATATGCGACCGGTAAGGTCATCTGGATCGTGATCGGCATCGTGGCGGGGCTCGGCTTTACCGTGCCGGCAATCATCAAGCTTATCCGTGAAGTGAAGGAGCGCGACCGTGCTTCTCGATAGGGATCGCATCTTCACGAACCTGTACGGCCGCCACGACTTCCGCCTGGAAGCAGCGAAGCAGCGCGGCGCGTGGAATTCCACGAAGGAGCTCATGCAGTTCGGGCCCGAGTGGATCTGCGACCAGATCAAGGCCTCCGGCCTGCGTGGGCGGGGCGGAGCGGGGTTCCCGACGGGCCTCAAGTGGACGTTCATGCCGAAGGTGGTGAAGGAGCGTCCGCACTACCTCGTCGTCAACGCGGACGAGTCTGAGCCCGGCACGTGCAAGGACAGGGACATCATGCGCCACGATCCGCACCTGCTGATCGAGGGGTGCCTGATTGCGTCTTTCGCGATGCGCGCGAAGGCCTGCTACATCTACCTGCGCGGCGAATACATCCGTGAGCGTGAAGTGCTCGAGGAAGCGATCAAGGAAGCCTATGCGGCCGGCCTAGTCGGCAAGAACGCCTGCGGGTCGGGCTGGGATTTCGATATCTATTGTCACCATGGCGCGGGCGCCTACATCTGCGGCGAAGAGACCGCGTTGCTGGAGAGCCTTGAGGGCAAGAAGGGCCAGCCGCGGCTGAAGCCGCCGTTCCCGGCGAACGCGGGACTCTATGGCTGCCCGACGACGGTGAACAATGTCGAGTCGATCGCGGTGGCGCCGACCATCCTGCGCCGTGGCGCTAGCTGGTTCGCGGGCTTTGGGCGGCCGAACAACACAGGCACGAAGGTGTTCTGCATCTCCGGCCACGTCGAGCGGCCGTGCAATGTCGAAGAAGAGATGTCGATTCCGCTGAAGACGTTGATCGAAGAACATTGCGGCGGTGTCAAAGGCGGGTGGGGCAATCTGAAAGCCGTGATCCCCGGCGGGTCGTCGGTGCCGATGATCCCGAGGGATATCTGCGACACGGTGCTGATGGATTTCGACGCGCTGCGCGATGTGAAGTCAGGTCTTGGGACCGCGGCTGTGATCGTGATGGACAAGTCGACGGACGTCATCCGCGCGGTCGCGCGCCTTGCCTACTTCTACAAGCATGAAAGCTGCGGCCAGTGCACGCCGTGCCGCGAAGGCACTGGCTGGATGTGGCGCGTGCTGGAACGCATGGTCAAAGGCGAGAGCGAAACGGCCGAGATCGACACGCTCCTTGACGTGGCATCCCAAGTTGAAGGCCACACCATCTGCGCGCTGGGCGATGCCGCCGCATGGCCGATCCAGGGCTTGATCCGCCATTTCCGCCAGGAGATCGAAGACCGCATCGTCAACTATCGGCAGGGCCGCCCGCACGTTCAGGGCGTAACTCTGACAGCGGCGGAGTAGGGCGATGACCGATACCGTCAAACTCATCGTCGATGGCGTCTCGGTGGATGCGCCGAAGGGCTACACGCTGCTCCAGGCCTGCGAGCTGGCCGGCGCCGAGATCCCGCGCTTCTGCTATCATGAGCGGCTGTCGATCGCCGGCAATTGCCGGATGTGCCTGGTCGACTGGGTTGGCGCGCCGAAGCCGATCGCGAGCTGCGCGCAGACCGTGGGCGACATGGCGCCCAAGAAAGATGGGACACCGCACGAGATTTCGACCAAGTCGCCCCGCGCAGTGAAGGCGCGCGCCGGCGTGATGGAATTCCTGCTGATCAACCACCCGCTCGACTGCCCGATCTGCGACCAGGGCGGCGAGTGCGATCTGCAGGACCAGGCGATGGGCTATGGCCGCGCCTATACGCGCTACACCGAGAACAAGCGCGCAGTCGACGACAAGTATATGGGCCCGCTGGTCAAGACGATCATGACGCGGTGCATTCAGTGCACGCGCTGCGTCCGGTTCGCTTCGGAAGTGGCCGGCGTGGATGAGATCGGCCTCGCCAACCGCGGCGAGGATGCGGAAATCACGACCTATCTCGAGAAATCGCTGACCTCGGAGCTGTCGGGCAATGTGATCGACCTGTGCCCGGTGGGCGCGCTAACGTCCAAGCCCTACGCCTTCAACGCGCGGCCGTGGGAGCTGCGCAAGACCGAGAGCATCGACGTGATGGATGCGCTGGGCTCGGCGATCCGCGTGGATGCGCGTGGTCCTGCCGTGATGCGGATCCTTCCGCGTGTGAATGAAGAGATCAACGAAGAGTGGATTTCGGACAAGACGCGCTTCGTGTGGGACGGCCTCGGCCGACAGCGGCTCGACAAGCCGTACATCCGCGAGAACGGAAATCTGCGCGCTGCAACGTGGGATGAGGCGCTGAAGGCGGCGGCCACGATGCTGAAGGCGCCGGGCGACCAGATCGGCGTGATCGCCGGGGATCTGGCCTGCGCCGAAGGCATGAAGGCGGCGATGGATCTCGCCACTTCGCTGGGCGTGAAGTCGATCGACTGCCGGCAGGATGGCGCGAAGCTGGGCCTGGCGGCGGACGGCACGAAGCTGGCGCGCGAAAGCTGGCTATTCAACTCGACCATCATGGGCATCGACGAGGCGGATTCGATCCTGCTGGTCGGTGTCAATCCGCGCAGGGAAGCGGCGGTGCTGAATGCGCGGTTACGCAAGGCGTGGCTGCGGATGGTTCCGGTGGCGCTGCTGGGTGAGCGCGTCGACCTGACGTTCGACTACAAATATCTCGGCGCGGGCCCGGACAGCCTGAAGGATCTCAGGGCCGGGCATCCGGTGTTCGACGAACTCTGCAAGGCAAAACGGCCGCTGATCATTCTCGGTCAGGGCGCCCTGGCACGCGGCGATGGTGGCGCGGTGCTTCACGCTGTGTCGGCGATGGCTGCTGCGGTCGGCGCGATCAAGGACGGCTGGAACGGTTTCAGCGTGCTGCATACGTCGGCGGCGCGGGTCGGCGGCCTTGATTTGGGCTTCCTGCCCGCGAAGGGCGGCAAGGATGTTGCGGGCATTATCGCGGGCGCTCAGTCGGGAGACATCAAGACTGTTGTGCTGCTTGGCGCCGATGAGATCGACACGTCGAAGCTCGGCAAGGCGAACGTCATCTATGTCGGCAGCCATGGCGACAATGGAGCCCACCGCGCCGACGTGATCCTGCCGGCGGCGGCGTATACCGAGAAGTCGGCGACTTATGTCAATACCGAGGGCAGGGTGCAGCGGACCCAGCGCGCCGTCCCGCCGAAGGGCGACGCTCGCGAGGACTGGGCGATCTTCCGCGCGCTGTCGGCATATCTCGACAAGAAACTGCCTTACGACACGCTGGCGCAGGTTCGCGCCAAACTGGGCGCCGACCATCCGACCTTCCTTGGGCTCGACTTTGCGCCCGGCGCCGTCGCGGGGGCGGTCGCGCCTCCCTACGGGACGGCTGGGCAATTCCAATCGACGCCGTTCATGACGCCGATCAAGGCGTTCCACCTGACCAACCCGATCGCGCGCGCTTCGCGCACCATGGCGGAATGCGCCGAACTCGCTGCCGGCGCCAATCGCGCCGTGGCGGCGGAATAGGGGCGCGCGATGGAAAATCTCTTCCAGTGGGGCGGGGGCATGTGGGGCGGCATCGGCCTCGCCGTGCTGCAGATCCTTGCGTTCGTAATTGTCCTGCTTGTGTGCATCGCCTTCCTGCTGCTGATGGACCGCAAGGTCTGGGCGGCTGTGCAGCTTCGCAAAGGCCCGAATGTAGTGGGGCCGTTCGGCCTGTTCCAGTCGTTCGCCGACCTGATCAAGTTCGTGATCAAGGAAAACGTCATTCCGGCGGGCGCCAACAAGACGGTGTTCCTGCTGGCGCCGATCATCACGCTGACGCTGGCGCTGGTCGGCTGGGCGGTGATTCCCGTGGCGCCGGGTTGGGTGATCGCCAACCTCAATGTCGGCGTGCTGTACCTGTTCGCGATTTCGTCGCTGGGCGTTTACGGCATCATCATGGGCGGTTGGGCTTCGAATTCGAAGTATCCGTTCCTTGGCGGCCTGCGGTCTGCGGCGCAGATGGTGTCGTACGAAGTCTCGATCGGCTTCGTGATCGTGACCGTGCTGCTGCTGGTCGGATCGCTGAACCTGACGGACATCGTCAACGCGCAGGCGGGTGGCTTCTGGAACTGGCACGCTTTCCTGCTGACGCCGGAGAACATCGCGATGTTCCCGGTCATGTTCGTGATGTTCGTGATCTTCTTCATCTCAGCGCTGGCGGAGACAAACCGTCCTCCCTTCGATCTGCCGGAAGCGGAGTCCGAACTCGTGGCCGGCTATCAGGTCGAGTATTCATCGACGCCGTATCTGCTGTTCATGATCGGCGAGTACGTGAACATCGTGATCATGTGCGCGATGCTGACCATCCTGTTCTTCGGCGGATGGCATTCGCCGATCCCGATCCCGGCGGAAGGCCTGCCTGACTGGTTGATCAGCCTTGGCGGCTTCCTCGTCTTCGCGATCAAGATCGTGTTCTTCTTCTTCATGTTCGCGATGGTGAAAGCCATCGTGCCGCGCTACCGCTATGATCAGCTGATGCGGCTGGGCTGGAAGATCTTCCTGCCGACATCGCTGGTCGCTGTCGTTCTTGTGTCCGCCTACGTGGTCTTCGTTCGCAACGGCGTCGGAGGCTAGGAGAGCATCATGTCAATCGGCCAGGCACTTCGGGGAGCGATGCTGACGGACTTCACGTCCGCCTTCTTCCTCGCCATGCGCCAGTTCTTCACGCGCAAGGCGACGCTGAACTATCCGTTCGAGAAGGGGCCACTGAGCCCCCGCTTCCGTGGCGAGCATGCCCTGCGCCGTTATGCGAACGGGGAAGAGCGCTGCATCGCTTGCAAGCTGTGCGAGGCGATCTGCCCGGCGCAGGCCATCACGATCGAGGCCGAGCCGCGCGAGGACGGTTCGCGCCGCACCACCCGCTACGACATCGACATGGTGAAATGCATCTACTGCGGCTTCTGCCAGGAAGCCTGCCCGGTGGACGCCATCGTCGAAGGCCCGAATTTCGAGTTCGCGA
>JAUYPV010000041.1 GCA_030697555.1 Hyphomonadaceae bacterium | reverse complement strand
CGACCTCTCCCGGCTGCGAGGCGAAACGAACTTCAGACCCATCTGCCTCCGGGGACAGAAACCGGAGGGTCCGGGGTGGTTCGGTTTTCAAAACCCCGCACGCGGAACCGGCAGACGGCGTGGAGCTAAGGCCCCTGGCGGGTGTCTCGCCTGGTGAGTCGCAACAACTCCTCCGTACCTGCGCCGGGAAAGAACGACCGATCCGGGGCGCGTGGCAACGCGCAACATCCGCGAGCAATCGCGGAACAGGCACTACCCACGGCGCTGACCCACGCGCCCCGCTCCCTCATTGGAGGGACCGAACGACAAGCATCCCGGACGGCGCGCGCCGGTCCGATCGAAAAAGTGCGCCCGCCTGCCAGCCGAAGCCCGCAAGGGCGAAGGCCGGTCCGAACGAGATCTGATGTTTGAAAATACACGGCACACATTGGGTGCATGGAGAGAGCCGAAGGGAACACTACTCCCTATTCGCTATTCGCTATTCGCTATTCCCTACTCCCCACTCCCTACTCCCTACTCACGGCGAACGAAGCGAACCCTAAAGCCGCCTCACAGTCCTGATCTCCCCCGCCTTCGGCCGGATGCGCGCGAAAGCCGTGTCGAGCGGCTCGAAGCCGACCTGCATGTCGCGCTCGCTCGCGTGCAGCAGGTGCTCGCGGTCGGCGACGATCCCGACATGCCCGTTCCAGAACACAAGGTCGCCCCGCTTCAGGGACGGCATACCCCCTGACAGGTCCAGCGCCTCGCCCAGCGTCTGTTCCTGCATGTCGCTGTCCCGCAGCGGCGATTTTCCCGTTGCCTGTAGTGACGCCTGCACCAGGCCCGAGCAGTCGATGCCCGCGCTCTCCCGTCCGCCCCACAGATAGGGCGAGCCGGCGAAGCGTTCGGCTACCGCAACGAAGTCCGTCTCGAAATCCCCGAGCAGGCCGACATGCTGGCTGAACACCCAACCGAGGTCGTTGACGCGCAGGTAGTCGCCCTTCGCCTCGCCCACCGCCAGCCTGGCGTTCATCGACACCGCCAGCAGCGGCGCCGCCTTCATGTCCGCTTTTTCATAAATGAAGGTCCGCAGCGCCTTCACCCGGTGCGTCGCCTCGACCGGCGGCCCGAGATCGTCGGCCCGCAGCCAGCCAACATAGTTGTCGGCCTCGAGCTGGACCCAGGCCCAGCCCTCCTCCTCGCCATAGACGGTGACGCTCTCGCCAAACAGCGCCTGATCCACCTGCTCCGCCCGCGCCTCCGGCGCCTTGCGAAGGGCAAGCGACCCGGCCTTCACCTGCATTTTTCGTCCGGAAACAAAGCGCGCGGCGTCGACCACGCCTTTCAGGTGCTCAGCCGCCGTATCGTTCCGAAGAGGCAACAGGCGCGGATCCCGCGCCAGTCGTTCAGGCAGCATGCGATCCTAATCCCGCGCCATCGTCCCGAACCGCTTTGGGCAGGCTCAGGGAACGCGGGGCGGGGGCCGGAGCAGCGACCTTGGCGGGCGCGGCTTCGTGCTTGCGCTGGCAGCGGATCACGCGGTCGGCGAGACTCGCCAGAACCGCAAGGCCACGCGCCGTCGGCTGCACCAGAACGCTGCGCCGGTCGGCGTCGTCGGGTGTCCTGATGGCGAGGCCCAATCCTGACAGCGCATCGAGCGCACGGCTCACCGCAGGCTTGCCGAGACTTAAGGCCTCGGCGAGTCCACGCACAGTGTGCGGGCCAGACTCAAGCGACACGCGCAAGAGTATGGCAGCTTGACGCGCATTCAGGTCAGGCCCATCGGCCCTCACCGTTTCCGCCATCACATCCTTGAGTAGGGCAAGCGCGGCCGCGCGGTCCATCGACAGCTCCGTTTCGCCAGCCCCACGCAGAGAGTCGCTCGATTTTCGGGAGGGAGCAAGAAGAACTCGTCCGCGCGCGAACAGAATTTTTTTGACGCAACGACTAGCGTTCATCGATGTCTTCTGACCCACCGCTTGGTGCGCAAACGGAACGAGCGACTCCATTCGCTGCAAACTGTGGAGACGCGTTCATAGGTTGCCCCGATGTTCCGCGAACCCGTCTCAGGTTCCCTCTAGGCGTAGCGAGACTTGAGCATCGCCCACACCGCTCTGAGACCACAGGCCGCAGCTCCTGCCGGGCGTCCATAGCGGGCTTGCCGCCACGACCACACGTCGAAGTGGGCCCAGCTCGGCGCCGTCACGAAGGCCTTGAGGAACAGCGCCGCGGTGATGGAACCTCCCATCGGCCCATCGCCGAGGTTCTTCATGTCGGCGATCGGCGACTTCAGCCCGCCCTCGTATCCGGCCCACAGCGGCATCCGCCAGACCGGGTCGCCGGTGGCCTTCGAGCCCTCCGCGATATCCGCCGCCAGCCTGTCGTCGTCCGTATAAAGTGGAGCAAGATCAGGCCCCAGCGCCACTCGCGCAGCCCCCGTCAGAGTAGCAAAATCAAGGATCAGCTCGGGATTGTGCTCGCTCGCCCGCGTCAGCGCATCGGCAAGGATCAGGCGGCCCTCGGCGTCCGTGTCCTCGATCTCGACGGTCAGCCCCTTGCGTGACTTCAGGATGTCGCTCGGCCTGAACGCATCGGGCCCGATCGCATTCTCCACGGCGGGTACGCACAGGATCATCCGCACCGGCAGCCCGGCCCCCATCACCAGCCGCCCCAGCGCCAGGGCATGCGCCGCGCCGCCCATGTCCTTCTTCATCAAGCGCATATTGTCGCCGCCCTTGAGGTTGAGGCCGCCCGTGTCGAACGCCACTCCCTTGCCGACGATCGCCACCACCGGCGCGTCCTTCTTCCCCCACGCGATCTCGATGTAGCGCGGCGGCTGCACCGCCCCCCGCCCCACCGCATGCACCATCGGATAGCCGCCCTCGAGCGCCTTGCCTTTCGTGATCTCGATCTCCGCGCCAAACTCCTTGGCGAGCCCTTCCGCTTCCTTCGCAATCTCGATCGGACCCATATCGCACGGCGGCGTGTTGACGAGATCGCGCAGCCAGTCGATCGCCTCGGCCTGCCGGCTCGCCTCCTCAGCATCGGCGCCCTTCGGCATCACGAGCCGCCGTGGCTTCTCCTTCGACGCCTTGTACTTTGTGAAGCGATAAGCTCCGTCCGCCCAGCCGAGCGCCAGCGTCTCGGCGGAGAGACCATCAGGCGCGCCCACGAGTTCGTAGTCGCCCGGCGGCAGCGTCCCGGGCAGGCTCGCGAGCGCGAAGCCATCCTTCCCGTCGCCGATGCCGACGACCACCTTCTCGATCTCGCCTTCCGCGCCGGGTACGACCAGCACCTTGCCCACTTCCCCGCGGAACGCTGTCGCATCGACCAGCACCTTCACCCGCTTGTCCTGCCCCTTGCTCCACGGCCCCACGCCGCCCGACGTCACCAGCTCAAGCGGAATGGCCGCGGCGGACTTCGAAACGAAGGCGACATGCATCGGAAAATCCCAGTCCTGGCGCGGTTGAAGGACGCTCTGCCGAATCCTTGGCCCAAGCCTCTTCGCACTACAAGAAGTTGGCCCGCAAATTCAAACGTCCTGCCATCCGCGACGTCGAACCGGAACATGGCGGACACGCGACTAGGGCGCTGCGTAAGCCTGATAGGTGTAGTGTTCGAACTTGATGGGTGCGCCGACCGGGGACAGGCGCGCCCCAGCCCAGCAGGCATCGAAGGCCGGATCCTCGCGAAGCCAGGCGAGCATGTCGAACCCAAAATTCCGGAAGAAGGTTGGATATTCGCTGGTCTCGACAAGGACCCGCACCGGCGGCTGCGCGCAGAACTTGTCCGACATCTTGCCTCTGAACCAACGCGTCCAGCGTTCGCGCTTTTCTTCCGGCAGCGGCCGAAGCAGACCATCGCGGCCATCCTGGCGGATCAAGGTCGGAATCGGAAAGTGCGAGATGAAATCGCTCGACCAGCGCGCATCGAGCAGGATCAGCGCTTCGGAAACAGGGTGATTGTCAGTGGTGATGACAAGTATTGGATCGCCGAGGTGTGGCGGTCGCATCGCTTCGAGAAGCGCACCCAGGGTGATCGTCTCGCGGTGCGGATACCGCATCATGTAGGTGAGTTGCGAGCCCATGGCGCTGACGAGCATGAGTGCCGCCGCCGCGATACCGCCAAGATGGAAGAGGCGGCTGCGGCTTATCGGGCCACCATTCAGGCCCCACACCAGCAAGCCCAGGCAGATCAGGTTGAATCCGATATCGAGCGGGAGGCGATGATATTCGAAGCCAAGTCCCTGCTGGATGTAGAGTGCCGCAGCGGTGACGACGAATGCGCCTGCAACAGCCAAGGCCGGCCATGGCGGCCGGCTCTCCGTCTGACGTGAGAGCGCGAAGGCGGCAAGAAACAGAGCTGCGGCGCGCAGGCCGGACTCTGTCAGAAGTTTTTGTGATGTCGCCTGCCATCCAACGCCGAGCGGACCATAGAGGTCGACCGTCGCGGGCAGTATCACAGCTAGAAAATCGGGATTGGCCAGGATGAGCCAGAGATAGAGAGAGATCGAGACCGCGGCTGTGACCCAGGTCGATATCAGCAGCCGGTCGAGACGTCCCCGGACGCGCAGCAGATCGATCAAGCCAAGCGCCAGACCGAACAACGCAAAGTGAGGCTTCTCGTAGAGAGCGAGACCGGCGACAAGTCCCGCCGCAACGGCCACGGGCCAAGAACGCCGGATGCCGCTCGCCGCAAGCACGATAGACGCCGCCCATCCCATGGCGCCGATGCACAGCATCTGCTCGCGCCTGCCGAGCTCCGGTGTCGCGAACAGGAGGACGGCAGGTATTCCAACGCCCAGAACCCAGCGCGCCGGGTCGGGCTTGCGCAGCACCGGGAGCATGACCGCGAACGTGACGCCAAGCCCAAGCAGCGCGAGGATGAAGATTGTCGATTTGTGAGTGTAATCCAGCGGTGTGTGCAGAACGGATGCAAGCCATGCCGAGTAGCGGCCTAGCCCGGATGGCGCCGTGGTGTTGAAGTCGACCCAATCCGTGTAGAGCTGCGAACCCTGGTTCAGGATGCGGCCTGCAGCCAGGAAGTAGCTCTCGTCGTGGTCAAGCTTCAGGGGCGCATTGGCCAGGATCGCGAGGAGCCAAACAGCGAGACCGGCCAGGGCGACCGGCCATGCACGCTGCGCCGCCGCTGCGGGCGATGCGATCTCCGCCCCGCTTGCCGCGCTGATCGCCGTCATCAGGCGACTCGCCCTCTGTCGGATGATCGAGCTGCGGGCGTCTCCTCCGCAGAGTCGAGGGCCGCTTCAGGAGCAGATCGCACACGCTTCCTGCGACCAACAATATTCTCGACCAGATAGAGTGGACGCTGGCGAACCTCGATCGCGATGCGGCCGACATACTCTCCCAGCAGCCCCAGAGAGATCATGTTGATCGCGCCGATCACCAGCATCACTACAAGAAGCGAGGAATAGCCAGGGACCGGGTTACCCTCGGTTAGCGCGAGCGTGATGATGTAGCCCGCATAGAGGACCGCGCCTGAGGCGAGGATCAGGCCGACATAGGTCCAGACTCGCAACGGAAGCGTGGTCGATCCGGTGATGCCGTCGAGAGCAAAGTTCCACAGCCGCCAGTAGGCCCACTTGGTGCGGCCAGCGGCGCGGCGGCGGCGGTCGTACTCGACGGTGGCCTGGGAGAAGCCGACCCACGACAGCAACCCCTTCATGAAGCGCACGCGCTCGGGAATCGTATTGATGGCATTGACCACGGCGCGGTCCAGCAACCGGAAATCGCCGACATTCTCCTGGATCGGATAGCTCGCGATGCGGTTGTATGCGCGGTAGAACGCGGCGGCGGTGAGGCGTTTCAGCCAGCTGTCGACGCCCCTGCTTTTCCGGCGCGCGTTGACGACCTTCGCGCCCTTGCGCCAGGCGGCGATCATTGCGGGAATGGCGTCAGGCGGATCCTGCAGGTCGACATCCATCGGGATCACGGCATCGCCAGTGGCGTGCGCGAGACCCGCGGTGAGCGCGATGTCCTTGCCGAAATTGCGTGAGAGCTGCACGAGAACGATGTCCGGCCGCCGCTCGGCGAGGTTCGCTATGATCTCGGCGGTGCGGTCGCGGCTGCCGTCATCAACGAAGACCATCTCGATCCGGCCGCCGGGGCCAAGCGCTTCGAGAATGGCGGGGCTATGCCCGTCCACTGTCATGACGAAAAGGTTGATGACCTCTTCCTCGTTGAACACCGGCACGACGAGGCTGAGCAGGGCGCCGGATGCAGGCGGCCCCGACCTGGTTTCGGGAACGGGTGGATCGAAGGTGATGAGATGCCCCCATCGGACCAAACTCTCCTTGGTGCATAGCGTGAAGGTATTCCGATCACGTTAACTGGGCGGTCACGGGGGTGTGCTGATCTGGGTCGCCTGCCTCCTTCGACGCGAGACCTCCTGACATGGACTTGCCAATATGGACTTGAAGGAAGAACAGGTTCTCGGCGAGTCGATCCACCAGCATTGGTACTATCTCGCGAAGGCGCGCCTGCTTGCGGCCAGCGTTGGTGAAGTTGGCACCGTGCTCGATGTAGGCGCGGGTTCGGGATTCTTCAGCCGCTGGTTGCTGCGCAACGGACGCGCGCAGAAAGCGATCTGTGTCGACCCTTTCTACGAAGCTGACCGCGACGAGGAAGAAGCCGGCAAGCCGATCCTGTTCCGCCGTTCGATCGAGGCGTGCGACGCCGACCTGCTTCTGATGATGGACGTGCTTGAGCACGTCGAGGACGACAAGGGATTGCTCGGCCAGTACCTGCCGCTGCTGCGGCCTGGCGGGCGGTGCTTCATCACCGTGCCGGCGTTCCAGTTTCTCTGGAGCGCACACGACACATTCCTTGAGCACAAACGGCGCTACACCCTCGCACAGCTCGAGCGCACGGTTGCGGCCGCTGGCGCACAGGACGTGCGCGGCCACTACTACTATGGCGCGGTGTTTCCGATCGCGGCGGGCGTGCGGCTGATGCGGCGCGGCAAGCCTGCGGAAGGCTCGGACCTGCAGAAGCACTCACCGCCGGTGAACGCGATACTTTCCGGCGTATGCAGCCTTGAGCAGTTGGTGATGCGCTGGAACAGGCTGGCGGGGCTTAGTGTCGCCGTCACATGCGCTGCGCCGGCGCCGACGGACGCCCGGCTGGCTGCCTGAAGACCACGAACTTGCACAACACGAAGAACAGGACTGAGTAGGTCAGCAACGCCGCTGTCTGGGCAAGTAGCCATGGCGCTCCCGCCGTCAGCAGGACGTACAGCAGGGCGCTGTTCGCGCCATAGGCCAGCGCGAATGCGATCACGAACCGGATCAGTCTTGCCGAAGATCCGGCGCCGGCGCGGAACGTCCAGCGCGAATTGAAGGCATAGCTGCACGTAAGCCCGGCGGCATAGCCGAGAGCGTTTGACAAGTACGGGCTGAGCGACAGGACGATCTGGCCGAACGCGATCGCGGCAAGGCCGACGATCGTGTTGATGACTCCCGTGGCGGCGAACCGCATTATTTCCCGGGTCGGCATGGGCCTCGCTTTGGCGACAGGGCCTTGTTGGTCCCACCACGCATCTCAGTCAATCCGGCCGAAAAGCAGCCGTGCCACAGTGCGCAATGCGGGCGTTAACGAATCCTTGAGGCGGCGAGCGTCAAGATTCCGCTAATACACCCGACCCGGGTCTTGGGAGACGTCCCGCCATGTCCGCCACCCGCATCTCATCTGTCGCGCTGATCGCCTTGCTTGGCCTCGGGGCCTGCATCGCCGCGCCGCCGAGTTCGCAGGAAATTCAGATGGTCGACGCCGCAGGCAGGAACGTGATGCCTGCCTCCAAGGCGGAACGCGATCTTGCCGGCCAGCAGGACCTGCTGAACCAGGCCAAGTTCTGGACCAACGAATACGACAAGAACCCCAACGAGTACGAAACCGCGCTCAAGCTGTCGCAGGTTCTGCGCGCCATCGGCTCCAGCCCGCGCTCGTCCGAGATCTCCGCCCAGGCGCTCGCCATGAAACCGGGCGACGTCGAACTCTCGCTGATCTACGCGCAGGCCAGCCTCGACCAGGGCAAGGCCGAAGACGCCGCCACCGCCCTCGCCCGCGCCGAAGCCGAGGGCCAGAACGACTGGCGCTTCCTGTCGATCATCGGCGTCACCATGGACTCGCTCGACCAGCACACGCCGGCGCAGGATTATTACACGCGTGCGCTCGCGCTCTCGCCGAACAACCCGAAGATCCTCTCCAATCTCGGCCTCTCCTACGCGCTCGACGGCAAGCCAGGCCTCGCCGAGGACACGCTCCGCCGCGCCATCTTGCTGCCCGACGCCGACAGCCGCGTGAAGCAGAACCTGATCCTCGTGCTCGGCGTGCAGGGCAAGTTCGACGAAGCCGAGAAGATCGCCGGCAACGACCTGCCCAAGGCGCTGATCGAATCCAACCGCGACTACTTCAAGTCCATGCTGAACGCCTCACGGACCTGGGACGCCCTGCGCGGCGCACAGAACTAGGCCGTCAGCGGCCGGCCTCGCCAACACCGCCGACCCGCGCTAGGTGTGCCCCTCCAGCGAGGGGGTCCCCATGCGCGCTTTCCGTCTCGGCCTTGCGGCTCTTGGCCTTAGCCTGGCGCTCGGCGCCTGCAGCGAAAAATCCGGCGCGCTCGCCCCGGTGAAGACCACACCCGCCGCAGTCGAGGCGCTGGTCGCCAAGCTCTCGACCGAGTCCTTCAAGGGCAAGGCCACCGCGGCTTCCGACATCGCCTCGGTCCGGGACGTCCTCCCCAGGGAAGTCTCGCTCACCTGGACCGCGCTCAACTTCGATGCCGCTTCCGGCGCCACAGTGCTCACCGGCGTCAAGCTTACGCCAACGGACTCGCCCGAGATCGGCATCGCCGCCGACGAAGTGCGCCTGTGGGATTTCGACGCCGCCTTCGCCAGGGCCCGCCTCACCGGCCAGCGCATTACCGAAACCGCAAGCCTCGCGCGCCGCATAGATGCGAAAGGCGTCTCCGTCTTCGGCATCGAGACTTTGATGGCGCCCGCGATGGATGCCTATTCCGGCGCCGTCTCCGGCGCTCTGGCGGAAATCGACCCCGCTGCCGCGAGCGCCGCCGTCATGCAGCTCGACGATTACGAGTTCAGCATTGGCCGCGTCATCCTGGATGACCTCATGCTGCGGCCCTATGAACTCAAGCTGGCGCAGCTTCCGCCGGACAGCGAGTTCGCGGCGATGTTGCCGGCTCTTCAGACCTATTTCGCCGTGTCGCGCACCTTCGCTGCCAATGCCATCGCGGTTCTCGACTTCAAGGCGAAGATGGCGATGACCCAGAACAGCGAGCCGCTGTCCATGGACATGTCGGCGGCGTCCTATGGCATGCGTGGCGTACGCGGGTCGGATGTCGATGCGGCCGTCATGCGCGACCTCGCCTTCAACATGTCCATGGCCATGCCGCAGCAGTCATTCGCTACGGGTGGACCAACGATGACCACGGCGCCGATGAACATGCAGGGCGCGATCGCCTCCGCTTCGATACAGGAGATGCGGCTCGACAAGCTCGCTGGCTACGTGGCGCGTGGAGAATGGCCGCCGCGCACCGAGGCCGACCTCATGAGCTATGGCGTGCTCACGATGCAGAACGAGCGCATCGTGATGAACGGCCACAACGTCTATTCAATCGGCGAGGTCAGCATTGATGCCCGCAAATGGCACTGGCTTGTCCCGACGAAGCTGCGGATCGCGTCGAAGGACGTCGTCTACGATATCAAGGCGCTGATGGAGTTCAGCGCCGAAATGACTCGCGTGCCCTCGGATCCGAACGACCCTGCGTCGCCGACCGTTCCAATGATGCCGATCGATCCGCAGGTGATGGAGATGCTGACGCGCTACGGCCTCGACAAGCCGTCCATAGACACGTCGTTCGGCTGGGACTGGAATCCGGAGACAGGCGCGACCGCGATGGATGGCGCATTCGAGCTCGACGGCTACATGGCGATCGACGGGAAATACACTGGCGGCTTCCCGAGCTTCATGGCGGTGTCGGATCTCGTGCCGGACGACATCAACAAGGCGGATCCGGCCGCCATCAGCGACGTGTTCGCCAAGGCCGCCACGCTCAAATCGGCTGAGATCAACGTCGTCGACAAGGGCGGGCTGGAAAAAATCTACGGGCTTTCGGCCGAGATAGCGAAGATGGCGGGCGCCACCGCAGGAACCGGCGGCAATGTCGCCGCCAACCTGACGCCCCAGGGCATGCGCCAGATGGCCGTCGCCGGCGTCTACATGGCGGCCGACCAGGGCTCGCAGGAAATCCCGCAGCTCAGGGACCTGTTGACGCCGGTCGCGCTGTTCCTCGAAAAAGGCGGCGAGCTCAAGATCACGCTGAAGCCCCAGCGGCCCATGGTCTACGCCACAGCCGGGCAGAGCGTGACTACAGGCGCCGCAAGCCCCGTGTCGCTGATCAGCGAACTCAACGCCAAGGTCGTGCACACGCCCCCGCCTGGAGCGAAATGAGCTTCGTCACCCGCTTTGCGCCCAGTCCGACCGGCCTGCTTCATCTCGGCCACGCCTATTCCGCGATGCTGGCGCACGACGCCGCGCGTGCGGCCGGCGGCAAGTTCCTGCTGCGCATCGAGGACATCGACACGACACGCTGCCGCCCCGAGTTCGAGAGCGCGATCTACGAAGACCTGAGCTGGCTTGGACTATCGTGGGATAATTCCGTACGCCGGCAGTCGGACCATTTCGCCGACTATGCAGGCGCAATCGAAACACTCCGCGCGCTCGGCGTCGTCTATCGCTGCTTCCTCACACGCCGGGAAATCTCGGAGCAATCGCTCTCCGCGCCGCATGGCGAAGGCGAGGGAGCCGATGGCGTTGTTTACAAAGGGCCCGCTCATCCGATGAGCGCTGACGAAGAACAGGCGCGGCTCACGCGCGGCGAGGCGTATGCGTGGCGACTCTCCATAAGATATTCACAGGACCTGCTAGGCGAAGATTTCGCGCGTCTGGATTTTGTCGAGCAGCGAAACGGATCGGACAACGAACATATTGCAGCGCGTCCAGAATTGCTTGGCGATGTGATCCTCGGAAGGAAGGACACGCTGGCGAGCTATCACATCGCGGTGGTGCACGATGACGCACTGCAAGGCGTGACACATGTGATCCGCGGCGAAGACCTTCGCGCGTCGACTCACGTCCATGTGCTGCTGCAGAAACTGCTGAACCTGCCCACGCCCACCTATTGTCATCATAAATTACTCACAGGCCATGACGGCAAACGCTACGCCAAGCGCGACAAGTCGCTCACGCTTGCCGCCCTTCGCGAAGCGGGCGTAAGTCCCGCCGACATTCGCACCCGCATCGGACTTCCCGCTTGACCTCCCCTGCCGAGACGATTGCGCCGGCCCGTCCCTGGCTGGGTCCGCTGCTGGTGCTGCTTGGCGCAGTGGCGATCGGCTTTGCGCCCATCGGCCTCCGGCTCTCCGAGTTCGAACCGCAGGCGACGGCCTTCTGGCGCTTCGCTTTCGCTCTGCCGATCATGGTGGTCGTCGTCTATGCACAGGGCGGAAAGCTCGGCCGTCCCTCTCTTCTCTCGATCATCGCGGGCACGTTCTTCGGTCTCGACATCACGTTCTGGCATGCCTCGCTGGTGCTGACGTCAGTCGCCAACGCGACCTTCATCGTCAATCTCGGCAACGCCGCCGTCGGCGTTGTCGCCTGGATCGCGCTGAAGGAACGCCCCGCGAAGATCTGGCCGTATGCGCTCGGAATAGCGTTGCTGGGAGCGCTGCTGCTGTCGCGCGGGGCCGCTGCGCAGGACGGCGGCGCGCTCGCTGGCGACCTGCTCGCCCTCGCTGCTGCTGTCATGGTCGGGCTCTATCTCTTCTTCGCCAAGCTGGCCCGCCGCACCGAAAGCGCGATGCAGGTCCTGTTCTGGTCCACCGCGACAACGCTGGTGGTCTCCGCGATCGCTGCTGGCTTCCAGCATGAGACACTGATCCCGCCGGAACCCTCCTGGTTCATCTGGCCGGCCTTCCTCGCCCTTGTTGCCCATGTGATCGGCCAAGGTCTGATCGTCGCAGGCGTGGGCCGCACGCCAGCATCGGTTGCAGGCATACTCTTGCTCATTCAGCCCGTCGCCGCTGCATTGATTGCGTGGCCGCTTTTCAAAGAGACCCTGACCGTGGTTCAGCTTGCCGGCTCGGCGCTGGTGCTGGCAGGCGTATGGCTTGCAGGACGTCGTTGACGGGCAAGGCCCGCCCCGGTAGTCCGGTGCTGGCGGAAATGATTGCCTTTAAGCAATCGGGGCCAGGACGGTATGCCGGATCAGTACGTGTCACGCACCAGCAACCCCTCGCAGCCTGCAGCTGAAGAGATTTCGGGCGGTGGCCATTCGCCGCTTTCGCCGGATGCGTGCATCCTGCGCCATGTCGCGCGCGCCTCGCGTGCAGTGGTGTCCGCCTACGACCCGGCGCTCGCCGCCTTCGGCCTCACCGGCCATCAGTTCAACCTGATGATGACCCTTGGAAACATGGGCCCGATGACGGTCGGCGCGCTGGCCGACACGCTGGGCATGGACGCATCGGGCGTTCCGCGCGCCATCCGCCCGCTGGCAGATCAGGGCTTCGTCGGGATCGAGCGTGGGGCGGACCGCCGCCAGCGCCTGCTCAGCCTCACCGAGTCCGGCCGCGCCCTGCTCGACAGTGCAACGCCCGCCTGGCAGCGCGTCCAGGCCGAACTGGTCGACGCCATCGGCGCCAGCCGCTGGACCTCGCTTATGTCAGATCTCCGGACCGTTCGCCGCGCGGCAGCAGGCTGCTCCACGCGCAAAGGTTCCCTAGCGGAAACCGTGAAGTAGCGCGTTTCGGTCCCCCGAACCCATCTCCCGCCAGCTTTCTGTGTAAAAGCAAGCTTTAACCACACTCTGCGAACGTCCGCTCCAGGCAGCGCCTCGCGTTGGGGCTGCGCGCCCGGAATCTGGTGATGTCCGAGTCTCACGAGCTGGACGTAGAAACCGTGCTTGAGGCCCTGCAGGCGCTCAACGACGGCATCGCCATCTATGGCCCCGACGACCGCCAGCTTTTCGTCAGTGACGTCGCCTACAACCGCTTCCGCACCTACTATCAGTCAATGGCCGACGGCTTGTCGCATCTTGAAGCGCTGCGCGCCGCCAACCGCCACAGCATGCCCACGGCAACCGACGCCGAAATCGACGCGATGGCGAACGACCACTTCGCCAAGTTTCGCTCTGGCGAGACCTACATGACGCGAACGGAGGATGGCCGCCTCGTGCTCGCCACCTTCCGCCAGATGTCGCGCGGCCGTAAGGTCGGCATTTCCATCGATGTGACGGATCTTCGCCGCCGCGAGAAGGAATTGGAGAAGGCGAAGAAGGCGGCCGAGGCTGCGAGCGCCTCGAAATCCTCATTCCTTGCCAACATGAGCCACGAGATCCGCACGCCGCTCAACGGCATCATGGGCATGGCTCAGGTCCTTGAAGGCACGAAGCTGGACAAGCAGCAGCAGGAATTCGTCACCACGATCATCGACAGTGGCAAGACGCTGATGACCCTGCTGAACGATGTGCTCGATCTGTCCAAGATCGAAGCCGGCAAGTTCGATATCGTGCCGACCGACGCCAGCCTGCACCATATGTTGCGTCGCCAGATCAAGCTCTGGAAACCGCGCGCCGAAGAAAAAGGCCTTGAACTCTCGCTCGCCTTCGACGCCGAACTCCCCGCCTACCTCCATTTCGACACCGTCCGCGTGCAGCAGTGTGTCTCGAACCTCGTCTCCAACGCCATCAAGTTCACCGCGACAGGCCGGGTCGAGATTTTTGCCAGCGCCAAGCCGCTCGCGGGCGGCGCGCATATGGTCGATGTCCGCGTCACCGACACTGGACCCGGCATGGATGCCGAGACGCTCGGCCGGCTGTTCAAACCTTTCGCGCAGGCCGACGAAACCATCCAGCGCGCCCATGGCGGCACCGGCCTCGGCCTCTCCATCACCCGCCGCCTGTCCGAACTGATGGGTGGCGCGGCCGGCGCAACCAGCGAGCCCGGCCGCGGCTCGGTTTTTCGTGTTTCCTTCCGCGGCGAGGCGGCCAGGAGCCAGCCCGAGGCCGGCGTCAATGCGCGCCCTGCCTCGAGCGATATCCGGGAGCAGCTCAAGCAGAGCAATCTTCGCGTGCTGCTGGTCGACGATCATCCAATCAACCGCCAGGTGGCGAGCCTGTTCCTTCGTCCGTTCAACATGCGTATCGTCGAGGCGGTGAACGGCGCCGAGGCGCTCGAAGCGCTCGAGCGAGAACCTTTCGATCTGGTCCTTCTCGACATGCATATGCCGGTGATGGACGGCCCGACCGCGATCGGCCGCATCCGCGACAGCAAGGAAGCCTGGTCCGACATCCCGGTCATCGCCCTCACCGCCGACGCGATGAGCGGCGATCGCGAGCGCTACCTGGGAATGGGCATGACCGGCTATCTCTCGAAGCCGCTGGCCGAACGCGACCTGCTTTCCGAGATCGCCCGGGTACGTAATGAGGGCGCCTGGATTCCAACGAAGAATGCGCTGGCCGGTTAAGCCGCCGTCCTAGAACAGGCGTCCGCCGATTGGCGTCGCCAGGTCCGGCGCGATCAGCACAACGGCGCCTTCCTCGTCCGGCACGCCCAGCGTCAGCACTTCCGACATGAACGGACCGATCTGACGCGGCGGAAAGTTGACGACCGCGAGCACTCGCTTGCCGACCAGCTTCTCCGGCGAATAGTACTTCACGATCTGCGCGGAGGATTTCTTCTCGCCGATCTCCGGCCCGAAATCGATGCGCAGCTTGATGGCCGGCTTGCGCGCCTCGGGAAACGGCTCGGCATGCACCACCACGCCGACGCGTATGTCGACTCGTCGAAAGTCGTCGAAGGTTATTGTCGGCGTTGTCATCGGTGTCTCGGGACGGCCTCGTTGTTTGAGCAGCCGCCGTACTCTCCGCAAAGTCTCGCAGCAACTGCGCGGATCGTTGAGATCAGCTCAACGAGACAGCTCGGCCAGCCGGGCATCGAGACCATCGCGCACCGCCGGCCACTCCTCGCGGATAACGCTGAACCACGCCGTGTCGCGGAGCTTCCCATCCGGCCGCACCATGTGTGAGCGATGGATACCCTCGAATTTCGCGCCCAGCCTCTCGATCGCCTTGAACGACCGTTTGTTGTTCGCATCCAGCTTCAGCTCGATCCGGTTGAGCCCCAGCGTCTCGAACCCGTGAGCGAACAGCATCCGCTTGCACGACGGGTTCACCGCTCCCGCCCACACCGCCTTCGCATACCAGGTCCAGCCTATCTCCACGCGCTTGTGGGCAGGCACGAAGAAGAGAAAGCTCGTCGATCCGCAATAGCTGCCCGACGCTTTGTCGAACACGGCCCAGGTAAGCTCGCCTGCCCGCTCCACTTCCTTGAAGCGATGCTCCATCCACGCGTCGAAATTGTCATTGTTCAGGTTGACGTTGGCAAAGCGCCAGAGGTCCGGATCATTTCCCGCCGCCCGCAGTGGCTCGCGGTGCCGCTCCTCCAGCGGTTCCAGCCGCACGAACGCGTTCTCGAGCGTGACAGGCGAAAGGCTCATCGCCAGGGCGCCACCAGCTCCACCAGTGCATTCGCAACCACCGTCCGGCCTAAAGGTGTCCAGTGGATAACGTCGGAAAAGGCCTCGCCCTTCTCATGTGCAAACAGCGCATGGAGATCAGCGACCCGGATGTTGGGACTGTCTTTGTAGCGCGCCGCCTCGTCTGCCAGCGCGCGCGACATGCCGCTATAGACCCTGGCGAGATACGCCATTGTCTTGGCCGGAGGCAGCGCCGCCGCCTCGGCCGCCGTACGCGATTGCTTGAACGGCAGAAGCGGCGCCAGTGCATAGACCAGCTTGAGGTTCGAGCCGACGGCCAGGGCAAGCGTCTTGCGGATCGCGCCCCGGTACGTCTCGACGATCGCCATCTCCCACGCCGGCGACAGGTGCTGGTATTCCCGCCGCAGGCTCGCGAGCTTTGCGAAGTAGTCGGTGCGCAGCTTGTCGGTGGTCAGCGGCGGCTTGTCGATCCAGATGCTCGACCGCGCGGAATCGTAGAAATGCTCGAAGAACACCTCCTTCAGCGCATGGATGTGCGGATAGCCCGGCCGTGGATCGAACTGCAGCGGCGACAGTGCATCGATCCCGCCGCTGACGATGATGGTGATATCCGGCCGCGAATCCACGACCCTATGGATCATCGTGGACAGCATGATGTTGGCGTTGGCCGCGATCACGCCCGCATTGTGGACCGCCGCCTTCCACCCGTGGCCATGCAGCATTCCCTCGACCTGCTGGCAGATGCCGCTCGCCGCAATCGTGCTATCGCCCAGCATGCGCACGCACGTCTTTCCGGCGGCGCGATCAGACGCGATCTGCCCCGGCGGCGTCGGCTGTCCGACATAGGAAACAAAGGGATCGGGATAATAATGAGGATAAAAGGTGTAGTCGAAATCCTCGGGCTTCGCGGCCTCGGCGTCGCCGGGCATCGTGTACCATGCGCGTGGATTAGCGGTCATGCCGTACCTGTTCCCCTGCAGGCTTCTGCTATCCCGCGTCCACCAGAGTTTCTTCCACCACTCTTACAACGTCGCTGGTGATTTGCGTGATCTTGTAGTCCTTTGGCGTGTAGACGCGGCGGACTCCCATCTGCTTCAGCGCCAGCGCATCCGCTTCCGGGATGATGCCGCCGACCACGACGGGAATCGATAGCCCCTTCTCACGCAGAATGCGCACCGTGTCGCGCACCAGGTCAAGGTGCGAGCCGGAGAGGATGGAAAGCCCGACGACATGCGCCTTGTTGTCGATTGCCTGCTGCACGATTTCGTCCGGCGTGAAGCGAATGCCTTCGTACACAACATTCATTCCAGCCGCACGCGCCCGCGCCGCGATCTGTTCCGAACCGTTGGAGTGGCCGTCGAGCCCGGGCTTTCCTACAACATAAGTCAAAGTACGCCCAAGTTTCTTGGAAACGCGCTCCACGTCGGCCTTCACCGCCTCGAGATCTTCCTCGCCGCCGGTCTGAATCACGACGGCGACACCGGTCGGTCCGCGATACTCGCCGAAGACATCCCGAAGAGCCTTGCCCCACTCGCCAGTGGTGACGCCTGCCTTCGCCGCCTCGATCGAGGCCGGCATAATGTTCTGGTTGCTCTTAGCTGCCGTTGATAGGTTGGCCAGCGCAGCCGTCACGGCTTTGCCATCGCGCTTCGCGCGCCATGCCTTCAGTTTTTCAAGCTGGCGGTTCTCGGCGAAATGATCGACCGCCATGATCGAGCCATCCCCGCCCGACAGCGGGCTCTCTTCGGTGGTCTCGTAGCGGTTGACTCCCACGACCGGCATCCGCCCCGCCTCGATCTCCTTGAGACGCGCCCGCTGGCTGTCGACCAGCGCGGTCTTCATGAAGTCGACGTTCTCGATGGCGCCGCCGGTCTGGTCCAGCTTCGCCAACATCGCCCGGGCGCCGTCCTTCAGGGCCTCCGTCTTCGCGCCAACAACATGAGAGCCATCGAACAGGTCTTCGTATTCGAGCAGATCGGTTTCGTAGGCGAGGATCTGTTGCAGGCGCAGCGACCATTGCTGGTCCCACGGGCGCGGCAGGCCCAGCGCCTCGTTCCACGCCGGAAGCTGCAGCGCACGGCAGCGCGCGCGCTTCGATAGCGTCACGGCCAGCGCCTCGATGAGGATACGATAGACGTTGTTCTCCGGCTGCGGCTCGGTGAGCCCCAGCGAGTTCACCTGCACGCCATAGCGGAACATCAGCGCTTTCGGATCCGTCACGCTATAACGTTCGCGCCCGATCTCTTCCCAGAGATCGACGAACGCGCGCATCTTGCACATCTCGGTCACGAACCGCACGCCGGCGTTCACGAAGAACGAGATGCGCCCAAACACCGTCGGGAAATCCTTGTCCGGCACCTGCCCGCCCGCCTTCACCGCATCGAGCACTGCACACGCCGTCGCGAGGGCGAACGCCAACTCCTGCTCTGGCGTCGCGCCGGCTTCCTGGAGATGATAGCTGCAAACGTTCAGCGGATTGAATTTCGGCGTCTCGACGTAGCACCAGCTCACCATGTCCGAGATCAGCCGCATCGACGGCTTCGGCGGAAACACATACGTGCCGCGCGAGAGATATTCCTTGATGATGTCGTTCTGCGTCGTGCCCTGGAGGGCTTTCCGCGAGGCGACCTGCTCGTCCGCAAGCGCCACGTACAGCGACAGCAGCCACGCCGCCGGGGCGTTGATCGTCATCGACGTGTTCATCTCGGCCAGCGGAATGCCGTCGAACAATTGGCGCATGTCGCCGAGGTGGCCGACCGGCACGCCGACCTTGCCGACTTCGCCCTTGGCGAGAATGTGATCCGAATCATACGCCGTCTGGGTAGGCAGATCGAAAGCGATCGAAAGCCCTGTCTGACCCTTGCTCAGGTTCTTCCGGTAGAGTTTGTTCGACTCCTCCGCCGTTGAATGCCCCGCATAAGTGCGGAAAATCCACGGCTTGTCCGGATCGTGCTGAAACGGATTGGAAGCGCCTTCCGGCATAGTTAAACCTTGCTGCAATTGCGAAGGCAACAAACTGCAATCCCCGCGCCGTGGCAAGCGGGGCATGGACGCCTACCGGTTCATGTGTCCCGCCGCACACTGTGAGCCGCTCCTGATGGACTTTTTCTTCATCGTCTCGAAGGTCGGCTGGTTCTTCCTGACCCCGTCCAACCTCCTTCTCCTGTCGATGATCGTCGGCGTGGCGCTTCTATACTGGAAGCGCACCAGGAAGTGGGGCTTCCGCCTGACCGCCTATGGCGCCATGGCGACCCTGCTCGTCGTGCTCCTTCCCGTCGGCGACTGGCTGATCGGCAGCCTGGAGCGTCGTTTCCCGGCCTATTCCGTCTGCACGACGATCACGCCACGCCCCATCGCCGGCATCATCCTCCTCGGCGGGGCGATCAGCTCGCAGGAGATTGACGGGAAGATACTCGAAGATCTCGGCTCGTCCGCCGACCGCATACGCAAGGCTGCACAGCTCGCACGCGACTATCCCGATCTTCCGCTCCTCATTTCCGGCGGACAGGCTTTCCCCCGCAAAGGAGCCCGCACCGAGGCAGTCGCAACCGCGGCCTTCCTCACCGAACTCGGTGTCGATCTCCGCCGTCTGCGGCTGGAGACCTTGTCGCGAACCACGGCCGAGAACGCCAGGTTCGTCGCCGAACAGGCGGAACAGGGATCCTGGCTGCTCGTCACCTCTGCGTTCCACATGCCGCGTTCCGTGGGCTCGTTCCGCAAGGCAGGCGTCAACGTGATCGCTGTGCCTACCGACTGGATGGTCGATGACAACCGCCCCATCCTGACGATGAACGCGGTCGATCGCCTTGGCCGCCTCGACCTCGGCGTGCACGAATATCTCGGCCTCTTCGGCTATTGGGTCACCGGCCGCACATCCGGCCTGCTTCCCGGCCCGCGCAAGGAAGACGCCTGCCCGCCAAGGATGCCCGCTCAGCAATTGCCCTCGTCTTCGTAGCCCAGTCGTCCTAAATGCCTTGAGGGCCGTGCCGCCAACGGAGCGCATCATGTCGATGAAATCGATCAACCCCGCCACCGGCGAAACGCTGAAGGAGTTCCCTACGCATTCCGCAGCCGATGTGGAAAAGGCGTTGGCAAAGGCGACAAAAACGTTCGCCGCGTTCTCTCCCCGCAGCCGCCTCGGCGAGCGCACGGCGTGGCTCGCGAAAACCTCCGACATCCTGCTGCGCGACCAGGCCAAGCTGGCGAAGATGATGACGCTGGAGATGGGCAAGCCCATCGCCCAGGCCGAAGCCGAGGTGGAAAAATGCGCCCTCGGCTGCCGCCATTACGCCGAACACGCCGAGGCCTATCTGGCCGACGAGCACATCAAGACGGACAAGGCCGCCAGCTATGTGCGCTACCTGCCGATTGGGCCGGTGCTGGCCGTCATGCCCTGGAACTTTCCGTTCTGGCAGGTCTTCCGTTTCGCTGCCCCGGCACTCGCCGCCGGAAACGTCGGCTTGCTCAAGCACGCCTCCAACGTTCCTGAATGCGCCCTGGCGATCGAGGCGATCTTCGCCGAAGCCGGTTTCCCGGATGGCGCCTTCCAGACGCTGATGATCCCCTCATCCATGGTCAACGCCGTCATCGCCGACGATCGCGTGCGCGCCACGACACTCACCGGCAGCGAAGGCGCTGGGTCCAAAGTCGCCGAAGCCTCCGGCAAGTATCTCAAGAAGACCGTGCTCGAACTCGGCGGCTCCGACCCATTCATCGTCATGCCTTCGGCTGATCTCGACCTAGCCATCAAGACGGCCGTCACCGCCCGGGTGCAGAACACCGGCCAGTCCTGCATCGCCTCCAAACGCTTCATCATCCACGGCGACATCTACGTACCCTTCGCCCAGCGCTTCACCGCCGCCATGGCCGCGCTGAAGGTCGGCGATCCGATGGATCGCACGGTCCAGGTCGGCCCCCTCGCAACACCGCAGATCCGCGACGAGCTGGCCAAGCAGGTCGAGGACTCGGTCAAGGCCGGCGCCACAGTCCTCACCGGCGGCAAGATCCCGCCCGGCCCATCGCTGTCCAAAGGCGCCTTCTACGAGCCAACCGTCCTCGCCTTCATTCCGGAAAACGCTCCCGCCTTCTACGACGAGCTGTTCGGCCCGGTCGCTAGCCTGTTCCGAGCCAAGGACATCGACAATGCCATCCGCCTCGCCAACGCAACCCGCTTCGGCCTCGGCTCCTCCGTCTGGACCAACGACAAGGCGGAAGAGGCAAAATTTGTCGACGAGATCGAGGCCGGCTTCACCGCCATCAACGGCATGGTCGCGTCCGACCCGCGCCTCCCCTTCGGCGGCGTGAAGGCCTCCGGCCATGGCAGAGAGCTTGCCGCCGTTGGCATGCGCGAATTCCTCAACGCGAAGACGGTTGTAAGAAGCTAGCGGCCAGGCGCCGACTTCGGCGTGCGCGTCCACGACGGCAGCACCTGCCGCGATCCCGCAAGGTGGGCTTGCCTCGCGCGCGTCGCCAGCAGCGGTCGCCCGCAATACTGCGCCGCGCGCCAGCCGTGGATGTGCTCTGGCACGGCCTCCTCGTTCAACGGCGGCCGGAATTCGTAGCGCAGCAGCGTCTCCAGCGCCCGTCTGTCCTGCTCGCTCTCGACTCTCATCGCCAGCACATGCGTCGCGCCGCGCGCGATCGCAGCATCGAGCTGATGATGGCCAGCAAACCGCTCGCCGAGATTGTGCGTCTGTCCCGCATAATGGATCAGGTGAATGCCGCCCGCCGCATCCCGATGCGCCATCAGGTAGACGCACGGCTCGCTGACGCGCCGCGTTTCCGAAAACGCGATCACCGCGAACTCCCAGCCAAGTATGTCCGCCGTCTCTGCCAGTATCGGCCTCCCGAATCACGCATCAGTCATAACGCCATCCGCGAGGGAAATCGTGAACACAGCTTGCCGAGCCCACTCCGCAGGCTCAATCTGTCCCCAACGGCCCGTCAGCGGCCCCGGGAGGACGCCATGAAGCGCATTCTGCTTTCGCTTGCTCTGTTCGCCGCGGCATGCACGGGCGCCCCGCCGCCCAGCAGTGATCCCACGATCGCACGCATCGAGACTGGCCAGCTCAAGGGCGTCGCCGCCGACGAGGTCATCGCCTTCAAGGGCGTGCCCTTCGCCGCCCCGCCCGTTGGCAAGCTGCGCTGGCAGGCGCCTGCTCCGGCCGCGAAGTGGACCGGCGTACGCAGCGCCGCCGACTATGGCTTCGTCTGCATGCAGAAATACCCGACCACCGACAACGGCATCGGCCGCCAGCAGCCCAGCGAAGACTGCCTCACCCTCAACGTCTGGACACAGACACTCGATGGCAAACGTCCGGTGATGGTCTGGATCCACGGCGGCGGCTTCGTGAACGGCTCCGGCACCGCCGAACTCTATGATGGAACACAGCTCGCAAAGCGCGGCGTCGTCATCGTCACGATCAACTATCGCATGGGCCGCTTCGGCGCCTTCGGCCATCCGCTGTTGACGAAGGAAGCCGCCGGCAAGCCCACCGCCAACTACGGCATGATGGACATGATCGCCTCGGTGGAATGGGTGAAGCGCAACATCAAAGCGTTTGGCGGCGACCCCGGCAACGTCACCATCTTCGGCGAATCCGCCGGCGGGCTCGCCGTCAACCGCCTGATGATCTCGCCCAACGCGCGCGGCCTCTTCCACAAGGCAATCGTCGAGTCGGGCGCCGGTCGCGAAGTCCCGCTCTACCTCAACAAACCCAACGCCCTCGGCCAGCCTTCCGCCGAAACCACCGGCGAGGCCTTCATCAAATCCCTTGGCGTCACCGCCGCGACCACCGCCGACCTCCGCGCCATTCCCGCCGACAAGATCATCACCGCCGGCGATCCCACCGTGGCCGAGGCCGGACCCGCCATCGATGGCGCTCTCATGCCCGTCAGCGTCTCGGAAGGCTTCGAGAAAGGCCTCGAGGCCCCGGTCCCCTATCTCTCTGGCTCCAACAGCATGGAATGGCCCGCGACGTCCGCCACGCTGCAGGCGACGCTCTCGCGCATGATGCCGCTCACCCAGGCCGAGCAGGACACGCTCGCCAAACTCTATCCCGACGCAGAGACTTTCGCCGCCAACATCGTTGGCGACCTCGTCTTCACCGAACCGGCGCTCTATCTGACCACTCTACACTCTCGTAACCAGCACCGCAGCTATCTCTATCGCTTCTCCGTGCTGTCGGAATCCGTCCGCGACCGGATGAAAGGCACGAGGCACGCGCAGGAACGGCAATACGTCTTCGATACTCTGCACACCGCGCCCTATCCCTCTGACGCCAACGACAAGAAGCAGGCTCAGGTCGTTGGCGACTACTGGGTCGCCTTCGCCAAGACCGGCGACCCAAACGGCGTCGGCCGCCCCGTCTGGCCAAACGCCACACAGAACCGGGAGGATGTCCTTCTCGAATTCACCAATGACGGCCCGGTCCCCAAAGTGGCGCCTTATCCCGAGCGCTGGAAAGCCATCGCCGAGCGCAACAAATAGCGCCTACTCGTTCACCCACGGCGCAACCTTCGCCACGTCGGCGCCGATGGCCTGGTAGTAGAGCTTCTGGATCTGCCGCGTCACCGGCCCCGGTTTGCCTGAACCTACCGGCTGGCCATCGAGTTCGACCACCGGCGCCACGAGCGCCACGGCCGACGTGTTGAACGCCTCCGCCGCCGCTTGCGCTTCCTCGATCGAGAAGCTGCGCTCGGTGATCTTCCTGCCCTGCTGCGCCAACACATCGAACAGAGCGTGCCGCGTGATGCCGGGCAGAATCGCATGGCTCAGCGCCCGCGTGACGATCTCTCCCTGCTTGGTTACGATCCACGCATTGGCGGAACCGGCTTCCGTCACCAGCCCATCCTGCCCCACCAGCCACGCATCGTCGGCGCCTTTCGCCTTCGCCTCCGTCTTCGCCAGCACCGGCGCCAGCAATCCCGTCGCCTTGATGTCCCGCCGGCCCCAGCGGATGTCCGCGACGCTCACCACTTTTATTCCGTTGCGCGCCGCCGGCACATCGAGCAGCGCCTTGGTCTCCGCGAACAGGAAGGTCGTGAGGCGCGGCTTGTCCGGCGCCACGAAATCGCGCCCGCCATACGCCCCGCGCGAGACCTGCGTGTAAACGAAACCCTCGCTGATTCTGTTGGCGGCGATCAGCTTGCGATGCGCCTCTGCGAGTTCCTTGCGGTCCGGCAAGGCCCCGAATTTCAGCTCCTTCAACGACCGTTCCAGCCGGTCGAGATGGCGCTCCAGGTCGATCGGCTGGCCACCATAGACCGCCGTCACTTCGTAAACGGCATCAGCGAACAGAAAACCGCGGTCGAACGGCGAGATTGTCGCCTCGTCCGCCGCCACATAGACGCCGTTCACATAGGCCTGCCGTGTCATGTCCATCTCCTTGCCCTCAATACCTTGTGTCGGGCGCCTTGCGGCGGGGCCGGCCGAAGGTAACCTGTGCAGCGTCCACGGCAAACGGAACCCGACACATGCGCGTAGCTATTGCCTGTCTCGTCCTTGCAGCCAGCCTCGGCGGCGCCGCTTATACCCAGACACCGGCCCAGGCATCGGCAAAGCCGCTGGTCGTTGCCGAACTCTTCACCTCGCAGTCCTGTTCCTCCTGCCCGCCAGCCGAGGCCTTCTTCCGCGATCTCGCGAAGCGGCCGGACGTGCTCGTGCTCGAATGGCACATCGACTACTGGGACAATTTCAAGGACCCGCGCGGCGGCGTCTACAAGGACCCGTTCTCGGCCAAGGCCCACACGGCGCGGCAGATCCTCTACAACCAGCGCCTGCGCGGCGTGAACGACGTCTTCACACCCCAGGCCGTCGTCGGCGGCGCCGAACAGGAGAAGGGCGTCGCCCAGTCGGACATCCGCAAGGCGATCAGCAAACTCTCTTCGACAGCGCCCGCAGTCCGCATCGCGGCGGCAAAGACCGACACGATTGAGTTCAAGCTGGAGAACGTTCCGGCCGACGCCGAGCTGATGCTGGTCACCTTCCGGAAGGAGGTGCTCACCAAGGTCACCAAGGGCGAGAACCACGGCAAGCAGCTTGGCTCGGCCAACGTCGTCACCGCCTACAAGCAACTCAAGCCGATGGCGAGCTTCCGTACGCCGCTCCCCGCCGAAGGCTCGGGCTGCGCCTTGCTCGTACACGCCAAGGACCAAGGCCCAATCCTAGGCGCCGCTTACTGCCCCTGAGTTTCACGCTTTAATGTTCGCGGCCCAACTTTTGGCGCCTTCCGGCGGTGAGGTGGGATGTGCGCGGGCGTCGGTCTCGCCGCACTCCGGGGGTTTCTCATGCAATTGTCCGCTCGCCCTATTCTTGGTCTGACCGCCGCGCTCGGCACGATGGGCTTCGTCATGACGGCCGCTCTGACCGCGCCGCAGCCGCGCGACATGCAGTCCGCCAAGGCCGCCTGCCCCAATGACATAAAGGCTCCCACGGCTGCAAAGGTGGTCGAGGGCGGCTGAGCGCCTGATGCGCCCACCGTCATCCCACAGGCGCCGCCTGCCCCGGACCTGATGCTTTGCGAAAGGCGCGGCCCTCGCCGCGCCGGACTCGCGCACGAACCTGCGCACATCCCGCTCGCGGCGCACCGGCCACAGGGGCTGGCCCCTCTGTTGCATTGCAACAAGATTGCTTGCAATCCGTCCGGTCCTTGGACAATGTGACGCCCGCCTGACAGCCCCCCGGCTTCGCGTGTGCGGAACCCGATCCGGAAAAGGGCCGTGAAACAAGGCGTGCGGGAGAGTAATCGTGGCAGACGGCGTTAGCGCGCGGGAAGTGAAAGACCTCTACGCGGTCGGCGAGATTCCGCCTGATTTCCACGTTCCCAAGACCATGCACGCCTGGGCGATCCGGCGCGAGCGTCACGGCCGCCCCAAGCAGGCCATGCAGCTCGAAGTCGTCCCCACCCCCGAAATCGCCTCGGACGAAGTGCTCGTCCTCGTGATGGCGGCGGGCGTCAACTACAATGGCATCTGGGCCGGTCTCGGCGAGCCCGTGTCTCCCTTCGACATCCACAAGCAGCCCTTCCACATCGCCGGTTCCGACGCCTCCGGCATCGTCTGGGCCGTCGGCTCCCGCGTGAAGCGCTGGAAGCCAGGCGACGAAGTCGTCATCCACTGCAACCAGGACGACGGCGACGACGAAGAGTGCAACGGCGGCGACCCGATGTTCTCGCCCAGCCAGCGCATCTGGGGCTACGAGACGCCGGATGGCTCCTTCGGCCAGTTCTGCCGCGTC
>JAUYPV010000036.1 GCA_030697555.1 Hyphomonadaceae bacterium | reverse complement strand
CATCTCGTGCAGCACCACGGGAACTCCCATGGACGCGGCCTGCCAGGCGGCCTCGGATCCGGCCATGCCGCCGCCAACGATGTGGATCGGATCGATTGTCATGGGACCGCTATAGGCTATCTTTCGCGCTGCTTCACAAGGTCATACTTCGGAGGGGGACGAGTTGATCGCATTCATAACGACCGTTCGGCGCGGACTGGCGGCGCTGGTCTTGGGCGTATGCGCTGTTGCGCCTGCTTCCGCGGATCTGGCGGCTTTTAACAGGTCCGTGCTGGCCAGCGATTTCTACGGCGCAGCGAATGCCGCCGCCGAGACATGGCCGAGCATCGACAAGAAACGGGCGGAGATCGGCGTCATCGCGCGCGAGTTTGCGTGGATGTCGATGCTAGGCGGGCGGCCCAAGGATGCGCGCACCTATTCCGAATTCCTGATCGGCCTCTCGCCGCCGGCCGATCCGTCGCCTGAAACCTCGAAGATCCTGCATGCATGGTCTGGCTTTCGCCTGACGCCGACCGAGGGGAGCCGCAAGGCGCTGCTGGCCGCGCTTGAGCAGCGCGTCGCCGCAGGCGGCGCCGATCTGGTGGGGCAGGTGGCCGCCGCCGACCTGTTGCGCTTCGCCGAAACCGAGGCGCTGCGCGCTGACGCAGTGCGCGCGCGGGCCATCATTGCAGAGCTTGATGCGCGACGCGGTCCTGTGCCGCTAGTCCGCCAGCGGCAAGCGGAGCTGGTTGCGATCATCAATGCTTTCGGTGAGAAGCAGGACGCCGGGCCCTACCAGGCGATGGTCCAGCTCGACGAAGCGCTGCACCGGGAGGCGTTCCATCCTGCCAACGCCAGCATGCGCGAGGAGCTCTTCGCCATTCACGACGAGGCGTGGGCCTGGCGTGTCGTGATGGAGTCAGTAATCCGCTCGTCTGGAAAGCAATACCCAGTCATTGCGGCGCGCCATCCGGAACAGCTGTGGCTGCGCGACCCGGACCGGAGCAGCAAGAAGCCCGCCTGCCTGGGTTGGCTGACCGGCATGAAGGACATCAAGTATCCGTTCAAGGAGCGCAAGGACAGGCTAACCGGCGCCGTGATCGTGGACGTCGCGATCGCGCCGGATGGAAGCATATCGAGTTCTCGCATACTGTCCGCGGTGCCGCCGGAAAGCGGGTTCAACGCCGCAGTCCTGAAGTCGCTGGAAACAGCGAAGTTCAAATCGGTAGATGGCATCGACCTGTCAAAGTGCCGGATCGAGCGGGATCATCATGCGCAGAGCATGCAATTTGGCTTTGAAATGAGAGAGCGCTGGAACCAATAATGAGCAAGCGGAAGCGAGCTGCCGCCGACCGGACAAACTGATTGTCCACTTCGTCTTCCATTTCAACAGGTAGGGGGAAGAGATGCGTAGATATCTTCTGCGGCGCCTTATGTGCGTCGCCGTCATTGCGTTCACCGGATTCGGTGCGGCTCGCGCCGACATCAAGGGGTTCAACGCCGCCATCAAGGCGGGCGACTACAAGACTGCGGCGGACCAGGCCGAGGACACCTGGAAGACATGGGACGCGACGGACGAACAGACCGCCGTACTGGCCCGCGAGTTCGGCTTTGCGGCGCTGGTTGCGGGGCGCAACGACCTGGCGCGACAGTTCGGCGAGTTCCTTATCCAGAAGGGCGCCACGCTGAAAACGCCCGACGACCAGCCGGCAACGTCGGCGGTGCTGTTCCGGGCGGCGGACTTCAAGCTGAAGAAGGGCGATACGGAGCGCAGCGCCCTGCGTGATGCACTGACGGCGCGTAGCGCCGGGCCGGGCGTCGACATGACGACGGTGCTGTCGTGGGAAGCGCTTTTAGTCGCGGACTGGAACCGGGGCGACTGGGAGCAGGCGGAAAAGGATGGGCTTGCCGCAGCCGCTTACTTCAAGCGACAGCAGGCCGCGTTGCTGAACCGTCAGCGCAATGCCGAAGTGCTCAGCACGGCGGCGGATTTCCTGGCGAACCGCAGCCGGATCACCAGGGGCCGCAACGAGTACTACACCAGGATCGCCGATGTTCACGACGCCATCGTTGGCGATATCAACGCGGCCACTTCAGCGGGAATGCGCAGGCAGCTATTCGAGGCCAAATGGAAGGCAGAGGCTTGGGCGCTGGCGATCGAGTCCTTTCTCTCGTCGTCCTACAGCCAGATCGGATCGAATATCTCGACGGAGCTGGAGGCGAGGCCGTTACTGCAGCCCATGACCTCGCCGTTCGCCGAGGACGCCGATACGCTCGCGCGCCCACGCTGCGCCGGCAAGTTCGAGGGGCGCAAGCTCGTCTATCCGGGCAGCAAGGAATATCAGGGCGTGGTCGGCTCGGTGGTCGCGCACATGGAGACGGACACAACAGGCAAGGTGACCAAGGCGGAGGTGCTTGCCGCGGTGCCAGTGGAAAGCTTCGCGGCGTCGGTGGTCGACACATTAAAGACTTGGACTTTCAAGCCGGAAGCGGGCGCCGACACATCCGCCTGCCGTCTCAACTCGCGCAATCATGTGTTCAAGGTTATCTTCCGCATCGGATAGCCGGGAACGGACATGCGGACGGGCCTTTGTAGAGTGGGGTTGGCGCTGGCCTGCGTTGCGGGCCTGATGGGTTTTGGCGCGCCGGCATTCGCCGACATCAAGGCTTTCAACCAGGCGGTTCGCGCCGCCGATTTTCGCGCGGCTTCCATCGAGGCGGCGGATACCTGGCCGGAACTCGACAAGTCCGCGCCGGAGATCGCCGTCGTCGCCCGGGAGTTTGCCTGGGTGTCGATGTTGGCGGGACAGCCGGCGGCGGCGGAAGTCTATTCGCGCTTCCTCGTCGACCAGGGCGCAGATCTCCCGACACCGGACCCGACGCCCGCCGTCTCGCGCGTGCTGTTCGAATGGAGCGGGCTCAGCAAGACGTCAGCGCCGGAAGCGCGCTACCGGCTGCTCGTTGCGCTGCAGCAGCGCGCCGCTGCGTTGGGGCGAGATCTTATTTCGGTGCGAGCCTCGCAGCTTCTTTTTACCAAGGCGTGGGACGCGGGCGATTATGTGACCGCGGGCAAGGCGGCCGATCTGGCGCTCAACGTGATGACGCAGATCGGGCCGGAGTACGATGTCGAGCGGTTCTGGATGCGGCGCGGGCGCATCTCGGCCAGCTTCATGAAGACGCAGTCGGTCGAGAGCTACAACGCGGTCTACGATCTAGCGGGCGAGGTCTACGGCGCGATCGCGACGACGACCGACATGAAGGTGCGCGAGCGATTTGCCACGGAGTACTTCAACACGGTCGCCTGGGGTGATGTGATGTATACGGCGCTGCGCGGGGATAAGAGGGGCATCCCGGATCGTGGGCTCACGGTGGCGCGTGGGCGGCCGCCGATGAACGAGCTGCTCTATCCGGCGCCGGGCGATCCCGCCCTGGCGCGCTGCCGGATCAGTCTCGCCAAGAGCACCCGCAAGCCGGATTATCCGAGTCCGCAACTTTCAAATGGGCTCAACGGCGTTGGCGTCTATGCGGTGACGCTCTCCGCTGACGGGCGCTACCAGAAGGCACAGCTTCTCGGTTCCGCGCCGCATGCGCAGTTCGCTACGGCGCTGGACAAGGTGCTGCCGACCTGGCGCTGGGAGCTGGGCGAGGGGTCGGCCGCCGGATGCCGCATGCCGACCGTGCAGCTGATGACCCTACAGTTCCTGCCATAACCATCGCTTGCCGCCCGGGCGTGAGTCGATTAGGGCCAGTCCGATCGCTGGAGAGCATGGCATGACCGACGTCGCCGGGGGCAAGGTTCCGATCCTTGAATGCGTCAAAGTATCCTGGACCTTCCTGTTCCAGCACTGGCGGATGTTCGTGCCCGCGGCTTTGGTCGTGGGCGCCATAGGAGGCGTGTCGACTGCGATGCTTGCCTCGAGCGGCGGCCTGTCGGCGACCCCGGCGCTGGGCCCCGTCCTGTTGTCAGTTCTGCCTTCGATTGTCGCCGGCGTGGTGTTTACGGCGGCCGTGCTACGCAAGGCGGTGCGCAATGAATTCAGCGGGCCGGCGGGGCTGGGCTTCGGTGTGGACGAGATGCGGCTGCTGGGCGTTCTGGGATCGCTGATCCTGCTGATCTTCCCGGTGGTCTTTCTCTTCCTGATGGTGCTGAGCGTCTACATCTTCAGCCGTCTGGGCATGACCGAGCAGCAGGTCGAGGCGAT
>JAUYPV010000034.1 GCA_030697555.1 Hyphomonadaceae bacterium | reverse complement strand
GTTCTCCTCTCCCGAAATGTGGGTCTGGCCGGGGCGTACTCAAGCCCGCCCACGGCCCTGTGACCGCTCGGATTTCAGGGCAGATTCGGCCGTTCCGGGAGCGAAGTGCGCGCCGCCGCCTACTTCACCGTGATGGTGATCTTCTGCGACATCATCGGCGTGGGCTTGTGAAGCTCGTGGTTGAGGTCGCCGAAGGCGAGCTGGAGCGTGTGCGTGCCGGCGGGGAGCATCAGCACGGTTTCGGTTTCGCCGCCGCCGAAGTGCATGTGCTTTTCGTCCTTCGGGATGGCGAACTGTTTTTCCTCATCGCTGAGTTCGGTGTCGATCAGCAGATGGTGGTGGCCGGTGTTTTCCTTCTCGATCAGCGCGGGGGCGACGCCCTTGCCGTAGACGCCGAAGACGACGCGGAAAGGCGAGGTGACGGTGTCGCCGTCCTTGAGGTTGGCGAAGTAGACGGCGGGGCCGGGATCGGTGTGGACGGCGGTGGCGGCGGCAGCGTCGGCGGTGCGCGCTTCGGCGACGGCGGCAGCAGTTGCAGCGGCGGTTTCTTCAGCGGTGGGACCGGCGGGCGCTGTGGGGTTGCATGCGGCCAGCAGCGCGAAGGCGGACACGACGGTGAGTGTGGCGATACGCATGTGGTCTCTCCTGGCCAGGCTCCAAGTTGGACTGGTCATAGCACGGCTCGCGCAGGAGGCGAGAGGCAAGCGATCAAGCCTTCCGGATCATCCGTGAGCACGCCATTCCGGGATGCCGTCGGCGGCAAGGCTTATGTGGCCGCGGATGCCGATGGGGTAACGGTCCGGGTTCATCAGCATGGCGAGGTCGTCAGTGTGGGCGGCGGGGATGCGGGCGAGGGTGCGGGCGCCGGTTTCCATGTGAGCGATGACGACGCCCTGGATGGGCTGGCCGGCGGGATCATGGAGGATGGTGAAGGTTTCGATCTTCGCCGGGCCGTTGGGTGTTTCGTCGGTGGGTGGGACGGGGCCGCGGCGGGCGTCGGCTTTTTCCTGGGCGCGGGCGTCGGCGAGGACGGCGTCTTCCTGCGGCTCGCGCGCGAAGATGAGTGCGTGGTGCTTGGTGACGAATTCTCCCTGGCCGTAGACGAGGCCGGTCGCCGCGCCTTCGCGGACCGCACGGACCATCGCGCAGGCGGCGTGGGCCATGTAGACGTTGAGGGGGCCGCCGAAGAAGCTGAGGCCGCCGCAGACGCTGGGCTCGACGTCAGGCCCAAGGCCGAGCTTGCGGCGCGCCATCTTCGGTACGACGGGGAAGCAGGAATAGAGTTCGAGCGCGTCGAATTTTTCCGTGCGCGCCAGCATGGCTTCGAGGACGGCGTCCTGTGCGTGGCTGACGGTGTAGGCATCGCGGGCGAGCCAGTCGCGCGGTTCTGTGGCGGAGGCGCCGCCGCCGATGAAGACGAGCTGGTCTTCGGGGATGCCGGCGGCGCGGGCGCGGGCTAGCGACGTGACGATGACGGCGGCGCCCTGGTTGACGTTCGGGTTGGCGACCATGCGTTTGACGTAGGGCCACGAGATCATCCGGTTGTCGGACGTGACGGTGGTGATGTCTTCAGGAGAGAGCGCGCTTTTCGACCAGGCGTAGGGATTCTTCGCGGCGGCGGCGGAATAGCGCGACCAGAGGAGACCGGATTCGGCTTGCGCTTCGGCTGGCGTCTGGCCCCAGGCGTGGGCGGTGGCGGCGTCGTAGAAGGGATAGACGCTGATCGGCCAGGCGACGCCGAGCTTATGGCCGAGCTGGTGAACATATTCCGCGGCGCGCTTTATCTTGGGCGCGTTGAGGGCGTAGGGCGTCCAGGGCAGGGTGATGTTGGCGCGCTTGGCGTGATTGACGGCGTACTGCGCCTCGGCGCCGGTGATGAGGGCGGCCTTGCTGTTGCCGAGTGCGATGCGCTGGGCGGCTTCGTGGATGTAGCGCACCGGGCTTTCGCCGCCGACCTGGCCGTAGAAGGCGCGGGCGGGCGAGATGCCGAGGCGCTGGGAGAGCTGCGCGGGCGGGTCTTCATAGCGCCAGCTCACCAGCGCGATGACATCGAGGCTGTCGACGTCTTTCAGGAGGCCGCGTGAGTCCGTGTCGGCGCGGCGCGCGGCTTCGGCCATCAGCGCCAGCGGTTCGAGCGATGCCGCAACGTCCTTCGGGCGGTCGGCGATTTCACCGATTCCGGCGATGACGGGGATGCGGTCTGGTGAAAGAGCAGTCATGCCCGATCATTCGGGCAAATCTTGCCCGCAATCAATGTTGCGTTGACGCACAACCTCCGCTGTTGTGACGCTTCCTGGGGAGAGTGTTGCAATGCGCATTCGGGTAGCCTGCCTCACCTTGATCATCATGATTTTGCCGGCAGCGGCGGCGCAGGAATTCAAAATGCCGCGCACGCCGGCAGGCGCGCCGGACCTGCAGGGTGTGTGGACCAACACAACGGCGACGCTGCTCGAGCGCCCCGGGGCGTTCGATGCGCCTACGACGACGGAAGGGCGCGCGACCGCCTTCATCGCGGCAAGCAAGAAGGCCTTTCTCGAAGACAACAGCGATGGCATCGGCGGCCGCCAATCGGAATGGTGGGAAATCGGCGACTACATGACGAAGATCAACGGCGAGATCCGCACGTCGGTGATCGTGGACCCGCCGAACGGCAAGCTGCCCTACAGCGAGGCCGGCAAGGCGATGCTGGCCAAGGCGCAGTCGGACATGTTCAATGTCTACGATCATCCAGAAGCGAGGCCTTCGCCCGAGCGATGCCTTTCCGGCGGATCGGGGTCGACTGGCGTCCCGATCTTCACCGCGCGCTATAATGGCAACTACCAGATCGTGCAGACGGCCGATCATCTGGTGATCTCGATGGAGCAGAACGGGGTGGTGCGGATCATTCCGTTGGGCGGGGCAGGCGGGACCGCCGCCGGGGCGCGCCGATGGATGGGAAATTCGATCGCCCGATGGGAAGGCGACACGCTCGTGGTCAGAACCGATGGCTTCCACCCCGGCGACGCATACAAGCCCGCGGCGGCAATCTACGTATCCGAAAACGCCCGCGTGACCGAACGCTTCACCCGGATTTCGCCCACCGAGATCCTCTATCAGTACACGGTCGAGGACCCGGACGCATTCAGCCAGACGTGGCGGGGCGAACAGTTGTTCTACACTACGACGAACCGTGTGCTCGAGAGCGCCTGCCATGAAGGCAATTATTCGCTGCCCGGCATCCTTGCGGGCGGGCGTGAGTTCGACCGGCGGAAGGCGAAAGCCAACAAGTAAGGCTTCGCCCGGCCGGAGAAGGTTCACGCAAAGGCACGAATTTTCAGGCAGGATGACGCTGTCCTGAAACGGCGCGCCGATGTTCACCGCACGCTACAACGGCAATTACGTTCGTGCAGACGCGGGCGCCGCGGTCTAGTCGGGACGCGGTGCGTGACGCTCCACCTCGTGCAGCACGTCCTTGACGGCGTCCTCAGCCTTCTCGGCCGCGTTCTCGGCCTCAAGTTTCAACGCGTCCCAATCGATGTTCTGGACTTCGGATGGCAAGCGGGCGGGGTCGGCGGCATAGTAGGCGCCTCCCGCTACCGCAGCTAACAGCACCAGCGGAAGCAGCAAGCCGGAATTGGTGTGCTCCCTCAGTGACCGCGACCGGTCTCGCCGGGGTTTGGTCGTAAGCAGCGATGTCCTGTGCGCCAACGCCGCCTGCCTGTCAGCCTCCATGAGCTTGGGATCGATACAGTCCAGATTGGCAGCGCTGGATTTCCTGTCGCGCCGTTTGCCGTGGTTTCCTCTGTCCGACAGCAGCGACGTCGTGCGCTGGCGCTCCAGCCGTTCTTCGAGGGCCAGCAACTCCGGCGTCCGCCCGTCCAATTCGGGCGGCAGGTCCGGCGTATCGACGGACTCCGGTTGGATCGGCTTCCTCGGGCGTCTGCGCAGAATCCCGCTGATCAATGATGTCAGCGGCGACGGCTTGCGCGGAAGTTCTTCCGGTTCGATTGGGCGAGGGTCGTGCTCTTCAGTGCGTTTAACCCGGCCGAAGCGCTGCTCCGGGATCTCGCGGACGTCGGCCATGTCCTCATGGCGTTCAACCGGGGTTGAATGCCGCGCGTCCAGGGCAATACGATCGGCATGCCTACGCGCCTCGGCCTCACGAGCCGCTTCGGCTTGCTCTTCGGCCTCGCGATCCACCAGAACCTGCTCCCGCTCGGCCTCTTCGGCTGCGCGGATCTGCTCTTCGACCTGCCGAGCTGCGCGAGCCAGTTCACGGCCGGCCTCTTCAACCGCGCGGGCCTGTTCTTCAGCCTCGTGAGCTGCTTTCGCTTGTTCTTCGGCCTGCCGGGCTGCTCGAGCCTGCTGCTCGTCAGCTTCTCGAACCGTGGGAATCCATTCCTCAGCTTCCTGAGCTGCTCTCGCCTGTTCTTCCTCGGCGGGGCGAGCCGCCTGCGCCAGTTTCTTGCGGGCCTCTCGGGCTACGCGGGCCTGCTCCTTCTTGGCCAATGCCCGCGCCAGCTGCTCCTCGGCCTCTCGAACTGCCTGAGCTTCGCGGGCCTGGCGTTCCTCGGCCTCTCGAACGGTACGCGCCCGTTCCTCGGTCTCTATGATTGCGCGGGCTTTTTGCTCCGCCGCCTCCTGAACCGCCCGCGCTCTTTCCTCGGCCTCTTGCGCCGCGCGGGCCTTTTGCTCCGCCGCCTCCTGAGCCGCGCGCGCCCGGTCCTCGGCTTGTTGCGCTGCGCGAGCCTTTTGCTCTGCAGCTTCCTGGGCCGCCAGCGCGCGTTCTTCGGCTTCCTGAGCTGCGCGAGCCCGTTGCTCGGCGGCCTCCTCAGCCGCACGAACCCGCTGTTCGGCGGCCTCCTCGATTGCCCGGGTCCGTTCCTCGGCCTCCTGGGCTGCGCGAGCCACCGCCTTTGCCGCCGCGCGGGCCAGCCGCGCCCGCTCCCGTCTGGCCGCCGCCCGAACCAGTTGTTCTTCGGCCTCGCGAGCTGCCTGCGCCTGTTCTTCCGTGGTCGCTGGAGCGGGCTCGATCGCCGGCGCCAGGCCAGGCTGTCCTTTCTTCGCGCGTCCAGCCCGCGCCTGTTCCTTCCTGGCCTCGCGTTCGGCGCGCACCTGTTCCTTCTTGGCCTCCCGCTCGGCCCGCGCCTGAGCCTTCTCGGCCTCGCGGATCTCCTCCTCCGGGATTACGGTCACTGCGACGGAACGGAATTTTTCGCGCAGGTCAGTTACGCTGACCTGTTCGCCCACAAACTCTTCGTCTTCTGGCCGATCTTCTTCCTGCATGCCGATGGTTCCTGCACGCCGATCGCAGCCGCAAAGCGCCAATATCAGCGTGCATTGGCTAAAGCGCCGCTGCGCGTATCACCGGAATTGGCGTTCGGCCGCTAACGCCTGATCAACCTAGCCGGAGGCAATTGGCGTGGCGGCGCCCAAGTCCCCTAGGGCTGGGCCGAAGCGATCGGAAAACCCCCACAAATTGGGCCTCTGAAGTATTTTGGCCAGTTGCTGTTTTCACTCTTTGTTCACGAGAACATTTGTAGTACATAGATCTCAACACGAGCTGGGAATCAGCGGGTTTGCCCGCTTCAGGCCAGCATGGCAGATGTGGAGATGAAGATGGCAGGCGCCTCTCTGAAGCTGGTGGAAGACAAGGGCATGGACAAGCAGAAAGCCCTCGAGACGGCCCTTGGCCAGATCGAGCGCAATTTTGGCAAGGGCTCGATCATGCGCCTTGGCACCAACACCGCGATGGATGTTGAGGCCCTGTCGACCGGATCGCTCAGCCTCGACGTGGCGCTGGGCATCGGCGGCCTGCCGCGCGGCCGGATCATCGAAATCTACGGGCCGGAAAGCTCGGGCAAGACAACGCTTGCCTTGCACGTTCTGGCTGAAGCCCAGAAGAGCGGCGGCGTTGGCGCGTTCATCGACGCCGAGCACGCGCTTGATCCGATCTATGCCGGCAAGCTGGGCGTCGATCTCGACGACCTGCTGGTCTCGCAGCCCGACACGGGCGAACAGGCGCTTGAGATCGCCGACACGCTGGTGCGCTCGGGCGCGATCGACGTGCTGGTGATCGACTCGGTTGCGGCGCTTACGCCGCGCGCGGAACTTGAAGGCGAGATGGGCGACAGCCTGCCGGGTCTTCAAGCGAGGCTAATGAGCCAGGCGCTGCGCAAGATCACCGCCTCGGTCTCCAAGTCGAAGACCATGGTGATCTTCATCAACCAGATCCGCATGAAGATCGGCGTCATGTACGGCTCGCCCGAGACGACCACGGGCGGCAACGCGCTGAAATTTTACGCTTCGGTGCGCCTCGATATCCGCCGAATCGGCCAGATCAAGGAACGCGACGAGGTGATCGGCAACCAGACCCGCGTGAAGGTGGTCAAGAACAAGGTCGCCCCGCCGTTCCGGCAGGTCGAGTTCGACATCATCTACGGCGAAGGCATCTCCAAGACCGGCGAGCTGATCGATCTCGGGGTCAAGGCCAATGTGGTCGAGAAATCGGGCTCATGGTTCTCCTACGGCTCGCAGCGTATCGGCCAGGGCAGGGAAAACGCGCGGAAATTCCTGAAGGAAAATCCGATGGTCGCGGCCGAGATCGAGGATGCAATCCGCAAGAATTCCGGGATCATCGGCGAGAATCTGCTGGCGGTCGAACCGGGCGATGACAACAGCGACGGTGAGGATGACGGCGAGACAGTCGCGAAGCCGTCCAAGAAGGGCTGATTTCGCTTATAGCTTTAGACGCATGGCAGTGCAGGAAGGCGCCGGTCCCTGGCATCCAGGGATCGGCGTCTTCTGCGTTCAGGGGGCGGTGCGTTTTGAGGAGATGCGTTTTGGGAACCCGAGGAGCGGTACGGAGCGGGCCGTTTTGCTTGGCGCCGCAGCAGGGGGGCCTTATACGGGCGTCATGCCCCTGGCGCTGGGTTGGGATAGACGCGCGCCGGGGCCAGATTGCCGTTTGTGGGGCACGGGATTCCGCCTGTTAGGGGTGGGGTTTCGCCGCCACTGAGGAGCCTCCCGATGACGACTCGACGTCCTTCCAGCCCGAATTCTTCCGCGCCGGAAAGCGTCAACGCCATCCGTGCGGCATTCCTCGATTATTTCGCCAAGGCCGGGCACACGGTGAAGCCGTCCTCGCCGCTGGTGCCGCCGCAGGGCGACAACAGCCTGCTGTTCGTCAACGCGGGCATGGTGCAGTTCAAGAACATCTTCACCGGCGTCGAGAAACCTTTTGCTCCCCGGGCCGCCACTTCGCAGAAATGCGTGCGCGCCGGCGGCAAGCACAACGACCTCGACAATGTCGGCTACACGGCGCGCCACCTCACCTTCTTCGAGATGCTCGGCAACTTTTCGTTTGGCGATTATTTCAAGAGCCAAGCGATCGAGCATGCCTGGAACATGGTCACCGGCACGTTCGGGCTGCCGAAGGACAAGCTGACGGTCACTGTCTACCACACCGACGACGAGGCGCGCGCTCTCTGGAAGAAGATCGCGGGACTGCCGGACAGCCGGATCATCAGCATCGATACCAACGACAATTTCTGGTCGATGGGCGACACCGGCCCGTGCGGGCCCTGCTCGGAAATCTTCATCGACCGGGGCGACCACATCTGGGGCGGTCCGCCCGGCTCGGCCGAACAGGATGGCGACCGGTTCCTGGAATTCTGGAACCTCGTGTTCATGCAGTTCGAGCAGTCCGCGGACGGAACGCGCCGGCCGCTGCCGAAGCCTTCCATTGACACAGGTATGGGGCTGGAGCGGATCTCGGCGATCATGCAGGGCGTCGAGTCGGTGTTCGACACCGATCTCTTCGCGGCGCTGATCGCTGCGGAGGAAGACCTCTACAAGGTGAAGGCCAAGGGCGAGGAGGCTGCGTCCTTCCGAGTGATATCCGACCATTTGCGTTCTGCCTGCTTCCTGCTGGCCGATGGCGTCTCGCCGTCCAACGAAGGGCGCGGCTATGTCCTGCGCCGGATCATGCGGCGTGCGATGCGCCATGCGCACATGCTGGGTGCGCGCGAGCCGGGCATGCACAAGCTCGTTCCGGCTCTGGTGAAGGAGATGGGCGCGGCCTATCCCGAACTCGGGCGCGCTCAGGCGGCGATCGAGAGCGCGATGAGCCAGGAAGAAGCGAGCTTCCAGCGCACGCTGGGCCGCGGCCTCGCGCTGCTGGACGAGGCGACGGCGGGGCTCGGCAAGGGCGGCGTGCTGTCCGGAGATGTGGCGTTCAAGCTCTACGACACGTTCGGTTTCCCGCTCGATCTTACCCAGGATGTTCTGCGCGGCCGCGAGATGACGGTCGATGAGGCCGCGTTCAATGTGTCGATGGACGAGCAGCGGACGCGCAGCCAGGAAAGCTGGAAAGGCTCGGCCGACCAAGGGGCGGGCGAGGTGTGGTTCGCGGTGCGCGATGCGTCGGGCGCTACTTCGTTCCAGGGCTATGAGTTTGAGGAGACGTCGGGCCGTCTCGTCACCGCCCTGCTTGGCGGGGCGCAGGCGAAGGCGATCAAGGTGGGCGACAAGGCCGAACTCGTGTTCGACCAGACGCCTTTCTATGCGGAGTCGGGCGGCCAGGCGGGCGACAAGGGCGAGATCATTTTCGCTGGCGGCGGGCGCTTCCGCGTCGACGACGTGCAGAAGCGCGCGGGCGATGTATTCGCGCATATCGGCGAAATGGTCACGGGCTCGGCGAAGGCCGGCGACCTGGCGGAGATGCGGATCGATCGCGTGCGCCGGGCGCGCATCCGTGCGAACCATTCGGCGACGCACCTGCTGCACGCCGCGCTGCGCAACCGGCTGGGCAAGCACGTGACGCAGAAGGGCTCGCTGGTCGAGGCCGACTATTTCCGCTTCGACTTTTCGCACACCGCGCCGATGACGCGCGACGACATCGAGGTGGTGGAGGCCGAAGTGAACGCAGTGATCCGCCAGAACGCTCCGGCGGAAGTGCGCGAGATGGCGCCGGAAGCGGCGATCAATGCGGGCGCGATGGCGCTGTTCGGTGAGAAGTACGGCGATGTGGTGCGCGTGCTGCGGCTGGGCAATTCGGTGTCGGAAGCCAACGCGCCCTATTCGGTGGAGCTGTGCGGCGGCACGCATGTATCGCGTACCGGCGACATCGCCGTATTCGTGGTGACCAGCGAGGGCGGCGTGGCGCAGGGCGTGCGGCGCATCGAGGGCGTCACGGGCGAGGCGGCGCTCGCCTTCCTCAAGTCGCGCGGCGCGATCGCGCGCGAGATCGCCGATCAGTTCAAGGCGCCGATACAGGATGCTCCGGCGCGCGTGGCGCAACTCGTCGAACAACGCAAGAAGCTGGAAGCCGAGCTTGCCGATGCGCGCAAGAAACTCGCCATGGGCGGCGGGGGAGGAGGTGCTTCTGCCGGGCCTGAGGAAGTGGGCGGCGTGAAGTTCATCGGCAAGGTGGTCGAGGTGTCTCCAAAGGACCTCAAGAGTCTGGTCGACGAGGCCAAGAAGTCGCTCGGCTCGGGCGTCGCCGTATTCGTCGCGGTGAACGAAGGGAAGGCCGCGGTGGTCGTCGGCGTCACGGACGATCTTGTCGGCAAGTATCCAGCGGGCGGTCTCATCCCGGCGGCGGTTGCAGCCGTCGGCGGCAAGGGAGGCGGTGGCCGTCCTGACATGGCGCAGGGCGGCGGACCGGACGGTGCTAAGGCGGCTGATGCGATTGCTGCTGTGAAAGCCGCGCTGGCGGGCTAGGCTCCCGGAAAGACCGGAGGTTTGCATGAAGCCCCTATGCCTCGTGCTGTCGCTGCTTGCGCTGGGCGCATGCTCCAGCAACCAGAAGACGACATCGGCGGCGGTGGGGTCCGTCCCGCTGTGCGCGCCGGGCGGGCAGCTCGGCGACGTGGTGGTGGCGCCGTTAACGCGTTGGCGCTCCGACCAGAAGGAGAAAGGGGCGCGGGCGGCGATTGCCCAAGGCGCGATCGGCGAGGCATTCAAGGCGTTGTCGTGTGCGTCGAGCGTGAAGGTGCTGCCGATCGCGGTTGACGGGAATGTTTCGGCGAAACTTGCGCAGGCGAAGACCGAGGGTGCGGAGACGGCCTTGCTTGTTCGCGTCGACGAGCTGGGGCCGATTGCGATCCTGTCCTTCCCGGCGTTGTGGAGCACGTGGAGCGATGTGAAGTTCGAACTCGAAGCAATTGATCTTGCCAGCGGGCAGACAACGCATCGCATCGAACAGCACCGCAAGACAGGCGGAGCGTTCCAGGTTCGGGGGTGTCGGGCCGCTCCAGGACGAAATGGAGAAAGCTCTGCGCGAAGTCTTCACCGGACCGGTCGCAGGCTAGACTTCGTCGTTCGCCGGTTCACGCTCCTGGTGGAAGCGTGGCGGCAGGTAAGTGGAGCCCGACATGGCGAGGAAGGCGGCGCGGACGCGCGCGACGAATACCGGCGGGTGGAAGACCTGCAGCCGCGGCCACAAATACCGCGGACCCGGCCCATGCCCTGTCTGCTGGCCGGGCGGCGCCAAGCGCGCGGCGAAAAAGACCAGCGCGAAGCGTCCACGCTGACGGCTAGTTCTTGGCCGTGAGCGTCTTGCTGGCGGCGCCGTCGCGCAGGGTGACGTTGGTGTCGCGCTTGTTGGTGAGGGCGCTGACGCCGGCGAGCATCTGGACTGCGGGCTCGGTCTGGTCATCCATCAGGATGAAGCCGGAGCCTCTGCCCGAAGCGCCGAGCTTGACGCGGATCTGGCCCTGCTGGTCGCGCATGCGGAAAACGGCCTCGCCATTCTCCTCGACAAAAAACTGTCCGCGCACCTGGCCGGTCTTGTCGACCAGCTCGAGGCGTTCGGCTCGGATCGTGGTTGTGGGTTCCGGCGCGGCCTGCGCGCGCGTGGTGGTGAGGCCGACGAGGACGACGGATGCCGCCGCGACGTTGATCAGCGTGAGGCCGACCAGGGGAAGGCTGATGGATTTGCCTGCAAGCTTCATGGGGCGCTCCTGTGCAAGGGCGCGACAAGCATGAACCTGAGCCTGAAAAGAACAAGGCCGGCGGATCGCTCCGCCGGCCCTGAAACAATGAAGTCTCGTAGTCGTGACGGAAGTTATTTCGTCATCGCTTCCTGGAAATTGGCGGCGATCTTTTCGATGAAGCCTTCGGTGGTGAGCCAGGGCTGATCGGGGCCGATGAGGAGCGAGAGGTCCTTGGTCATGAAGCCGGCCTCGACCGTGGCGACGACGGTCTTCTCGAGCGTGTCGGCGAACTTCGCGAGCTCGGCATTCGAGTCGAGCTTGGCGCGGTGGGCGAGGCCGCGCGTCCAGGCGAAGATCGAGGCGACCGAGTTGGTGGAGGTCGCCTTGCCCTGCTGGTGCGCGCGATAGTGGCGCGTGACCGTGCCGTGCGCGGCTTCCGCTTCGACCGTCTTGCCGTCCGGCGTCATCAGCACGGAGGTCATCAGGCCGAGCGAGCCATAACCCTGCGCGACAGTGTCGGACTGGACGTCGCCGTCATAGTTCTTGCACGCCCAGACATAGCCGCCGGACCACTTAAGGGATGCGGCCACCATGTCGTCGATCAGGCGGTGTTCGTACGTGCCTTTGAATTCGGCGAACTTGTCCTTGAACTCGGCGTCGAACACTTCCTGGAAGATGTCCTTGAAGCGGCCGTCATAGGCCTTGAGGATGGTGTTCTTGGTGGACAGGTAGACCGGCCATTTGCGCAAGAGACCGAAATTGAAGCTGGCGCGCGCGAAATCGCGGATCGACTCGTCGAGATTGTACATGCCCATCGCGACGCCGGCGCCGGGGAAATCGAACACGTCATAGGTCGTGGGCTTGCCGCCGTCGGACGGTGCGAACGTCATGGTGAGCTTGCCGGGGCCGGGGACCCGGAAGTTGGTAGCCTTGTATTGGTCAGCATAGGCGTGGCGGCCTATCACGATGGGCTGGGTCCAGCCGGGCACCAGGCGCGGCACGTTCTTCATCACGATCGGCTCGCGGAAGATGACGCCGCCAAGGATGTTGCGGATTGTGCCGTTGGGCGAGGGCCACATTTTCTTGAGGTTGAATTCCTTCACCCGCGCCTCATCGGGCGTGATGGTCGCGCACTTGACCGCGACATTGTATTTCCGGGTCGCCTCGGCGGCGTCGACCGTGACCTTGTCGTCGGTGGCGTCGCGGTTCTCGACCGAGAGGTCGTAATATTTCAGGTCGATATCGAGATAGGGCAGGATCAGGCGCTCCTTGATGAGCGCCCAGATGATGCGGGTCATCTCGTCCCCGTCCATTTCGACGACGGGATTGGCGACCTTGATGACAGGCATGAAAAGCTCCCTAAAGCGGCGTAGCAGGCGGCGTATTTGGTATTACGTCGGGTTCTGCGCCGGGGCTATACCAGACGCGTTCCGATGCACAATGGGCCTTGAAACACCGTCGGCGCGCGCCCGATTGCTGTGCGGAACTGGCCCGTTCTGATAGCTTGCAGCGTCAGCCGGGAAGTTTTCCACGATGAGCGCGAAAACGGTCTTCTGTGTAGCGGTATGCGTCTTGGCCGCCGGTTCGGCGGCCGCCCAACAGGCCTCGGTTCTGCCGCCCGATGCGATGACCGAGAGGAAGGCCGGCGGGGAGGCAATCCTGCGCGCCGAAAAACTTCTGAACGGCGGTGAGGTGCGGGGTCCGCAAAGCGAGGCCTGCGCCGAGATGACCGGCGCCCTGTTTCACCTGGTGAAGGCGGCGTCCTTGGCGGGCGCCAGGACGCGGGTCCTCGACTGGCGCGAACTCGCCCCAGACGAGCAGGTTGCGGTGAAGGAAAAGATCAACGGACATTGGGAGCGCAATATCAGGCTGCGCTCGCACGCATGCACGGAGAGTCCCAGACCATGAAGACAACTGCTGGAGGTCCCCCCTTCGAGCTTCGCGCCATCGACCATGTCGTGCTGATCGTCGATGGACTGGAGGACGCCGTGAAGTGGTATGCCGAGGTGGTGGGCGCGACGGAGGAGAAATCGCTCCGCCAGTTTGGCATGGTGCAGCTCCGCGCTGGCGCCTCGATGATCGACCTGGTGGATGCGGGATCGAAGGCCGGCGACTGGGCGCGGGCCAAGGTCGAGGGCGGGCGCAACGTGGACCACCTCTGCCTTGAGATCGGGCCGATCACCAAGAGGGAGATGGAAGCTCACCTCAAGAAGCACGGCCTCGAGGTTGAGGAAGAAGGCCTGCGCGGTGGCGCCAAGGGCGAGGGCTATTCCTGGTACATCCGCGACCCGTGGGATCACCAGATCGAACTGAAGACGGATAAGCCGGATTGAGGCTTGCCCCGGCCTACTTCATCAACTCCTTCACCTTGTCCACCGTCGCGGCGGACCAGATCTCGTAGCCTTTGAGATTGGGATGCAGCCCGTCCGGCATGATGTCGGCTGGCAGCGTTCCGTCCGCGGCCAGAAACTTGTCGCCGATATCGAGATAAAAGATCTGCTTGTTGTCGGCGAGCTTGGCGAGATGGCCGTTCAGTTCCTTGATCATCGGCCGGAAGTCGTTGGTCGCGGCGGCGCCGCGCGGGAAGACGCCGAGGATCAGCACTTTCGCCTGAGGTTGGCGCTTGCGGAATTCGGCGACGATGGCGGCGTCGCCCGCTGCGATGTCGGCGATCTCGTTGCGGCGGAGATTGTTGGTGCCGAGCATCAGCACGATGGTCTTCGCCTTGAAGCCGTCGAGTTCGCCATTCTGCATGCGCCACAGAACGCCTTGCGTGGTGTCGCCGGCGATGCCGAAATTGGCGGCCTTCAGCGGCGCCCAGGCTTTGTCCCACTCAGGTTTGCCGCGTTGGTCCTGGCGCCACCAGTCGGTGATGGAATCGCCGACGAACAGGAGATCGATGTTCCCGGCCCTGGCGACGGCGAGGAATTCCTGATGGCGCGTCTCGGTGCGCGGCGGGGTAGGCGTGGTGGCGGAGGGGAGCGGGGGCGGAGGAGGGCGGACAACGGGGGCCGCTGCTGGCGCTGGCGGCGCAACCGAGGGCGCCGCCGCGGGTGGAGCAGGCGCGGCGACCGGCGGGGCCGGTGCGGGCGCAAGGCCCGAGACCTGGGCAGTTTCAGGCTTGACCGGCGCCGCCTGGCAAGCAGCAAGGGCGACAAGCGACGCGAACAGAAACGAAGCGACGCGCACGATGGGTCTCCTTTGCGGCGGAGGCGCGGTTAGTTCGTCGCGAAGCAGTAGAACTGTCCTGCGCCGCCTGTCGAGACCAGGCCTGGCTGGCTGCAGCCGCGCGAGGGGTGGGCCGTGGTCCACGATTTGGCGTTGGGGACGAAGCCCTGGCGGTCGATATGCCCCACCATGGTGGAGAGCTGTGGGTCGCTGCTCGTCCAGTTGTTGCAGGTCATGTTGGGCGGCAGCGGCAGCTGCGGCGCGCCTTCGCGGCCGGCCGCAACCTCCGGCGGGGCAAGACGGCCCTGCATGTCGGATCCAGTGACCCCGTCGTGGATGTTGACCGGATCGCCCCGGCCCGGGTTCACCTCGCCCTTTTCGGTGAGGTTGGTCTCCTTGGCCATCTTCGCGTTGTCCGGATTGTGCAGCTCATCGATGTTGGCCGCGATCTCGACGCCCTTGGCGTTGTGCCAGGGGCCCTTGCCGATGCGGTCGCGCGCATTGACCTGCGGCTGGCCGTTCATGGGCGCCGCGCTGAGATAGGCGCGCCAGGTCTTGGCTCTAGGCGAGCCGGCCGCCTGCGCGAGCGTGGCGCAATGCGCGTCTGCGCCGGCGAGCCCGCCATAGTCGCCGCCCTTGCCCGGGCTGACGCTGGTAACGAAGAAGCTCATTCTGGCGACGCCTTCCGGCGCTGCGCCTTGTACCTGATCGTCCGCCGTGCTGCTCGTTCCGGCGCAAGCGGCGGCCAGAAGAAATGCGCCGATCGCGGCGCTTCCGAAAATCCGTTTCATTGGGCGTTCCTCCAGAATCATCCCGGCGTTAGTTATTGTTCATATGCAACTAGCATGACGCCGCGGCGAGGAAAATGCCAGTGGGGGGTAAAATAGCGGAGAGCGAACGGCTATACGTGGCGGCAGCATGACTGGGCCCAGTTTCATCCTTGTCGCTCCTCAGATGGGCGAAAACATCGGCGCGGCGGCGCGCGTGATGGCGAATTTCGGGCTGACCGATCTAAGGCTCGTCGCGCCACGCGACGGGTGGCCCAATCCGGCGGCGGAGACGATGAGCGCGGGCGCCTTGCCGGATGTGGTGAAGGTCACGGTGTTCGACACGGTCGAGGCGGCGATCGCGGATTGCGGCCTGGTGATCGCGACGACGGCGCGGCCGCGCGGCTTGGAGAAGCCGGTCATGGTACTGGCGGAAGCACGGGCGCGGATGCTGGCGACCCCGGGCCGGACGGGGATACTGTTCGGCGCCGAGCGCATGGGGCTGCCCAATGAGGCGGTGACGCTGAGCGACGCGATACTGTCCTTTCCGGTGAACTCCGATTTCGCGTCGCTCAATCTTGCGCAGGCGGTGGCGCTGGCGGCGCACGGCTGGGCCGAGGGCAAGGCTGGCCTGCCGGAGGGTTTTGCAGCGCCGGTCGATGCGCCGGCGAGCAAGGAAGACTTGCTCGGCATGATGGAGCATTTCGAGGACGAGCTCGACCGCGCCGGGTTTTTCCTGCCGGAAGTGAAGCGAGAGGTGATGGTGCAGAACCTGCGCAACGCGTTCACGCGCGCGGGCTGGACTGAGCAGGAAGTGCGCACGTTCCGGGGGGCCATAAAGGCGCTGGCGCTCGGACGCGGCAAGCATCGCGTGAAGCGCGAGGAGTAAAGCTCAAGCCTTTATGAGCTGCCGCTTCTTCTCTGCCTTGTTCCGCACATCGAATTTCGCACGCGCTGCATCCAGCGCCGTGGAATTGTCCGCCGCCCATTCGCCGAGCCCGCGCAGCGGAACTTCCAGCGAGCGTCCAAGCTTCGTCAGCTCATAGTCGACGCGCGGCGGAATGCTCGGCGTCACGGTGCGCGTCACCAGTCCGTTGCGCTCGAGATTGCGCAGCGTGAGCGTGAGCATGCGCTGCGATACGGCAGGCATATCGCGCCGGATTTCCGAAAATCGTCGTGAGCCGTCGTAGAGTGCGCGCACGACCAGCACGGTCCATTTGTCGCCGATGAGCTGGAGGATCTCCGTCACCGGCCGGCAGCTCTCGGTAACATGATGGGTACCGCGTGCCATTGATGTGCCTCCTTGCGAGGTGCGTAGGTGGTTACCAATCTAGTGCTGGTTCTTCTTTGTTACCAGTAGGATGCAAAAATGCTCAAGATCGCTTTGATCATCGGCTCAACGCGCCCCAACCGGTTTGCCGATCACCCGGCAAAATGGATTGCGGAAGGAGCGAAGGCGCGGAGCGATCTTGCTCTCGATGTGCTGGACCTGCGTGACTATCCGCTGCCGTTCTTCAACGAGCCGGCGCCGCCGATCTATTCGCCGGGTGGCAAGTATAATGAGCCAGCGGCCGAAGCGTGGCGGCGGAAGATCGGGACGTATGACGGTTTCATTGCAACCGTGGCCGAATACAACCACGGGCCCACTGCCGTTCTGAAGAACGCGTTCGACAGTGCGTTCTTCGAGTGGAACAGGAAGCCCATCGCGTTCGTGGGCCATGGCGGGGCAGGCGGCGTCCGCGCGATCGAACAGCTGCGCGGCGTCGCGATCGAGCTGCAGATGGCGCCGATCAAGCATGAGGTAAATATCGGCCGCGAGGCTTACCTCGGTGTAATTCAAGGCGGAAAATCGCTGGATGACTTTGCGTATCTGGTCGAGGCGAGGACCGCGCTGTTCGACCATCTGGTCTGGTGGGGCGATGCGTTGAAGGGTGCGAAAGCCGCCCGACCCCGGGGCTGACACTCCACCACGCGAGGCATAGGCTCGTCCCGGATGGCGGCGCGATGACCGTCCGGGTGGTGGAGACGGGGACATGATCAAGACGATACTGACGCTGGCGTTTGCCGGCGCGACTGGCGTGGGAGGTTATCTCGGCGGCAGCATCTATCCCGCGCCTCCGCAGTGGACGGAGGCGATCAATCGCGAGGCCAACGACCTGCGGACGAAGTTCAAGCTTGAGAGTGTCGACTTCCAGGGCTTCCGCCGGCTTGTGTCGGAAGCGAAGTTCGCCGAGCTAAAGGGCGAGCTGAGCGACTACGCCGCCGCCGCGGGTGAGGTGATCGTCGTGGAGCGCGACAGCGGCTCGATCGAAGAGCAGCTCGACAACCTCGCCATGACGGCGGAGACGGCGCTGCCTGCGGGCACAGAGGTCGTGCCGATTCCTGCGACGCCCCCACCGCCCGCGACGCAGTCCGACGCAAACAAGCCGGCTGCAGGGGCGGCGACAACGCCGGCGCCGATCACCAGCATCATCGTGACGCGGCCGGTGAGCACCGACATGAAGCAGGTTTTCGAACAGAACCTGAAGCTTTGCCCGCGCATGACGGTCGCCAATGCTCCGGCAAGCGATGCCGAACTCGTCGTCGCGTCATACAAGCCGCTGGTCGCGGTGCAAGGCGTGAAGCTCGCAACATTCCCGGCAAAAGGCGCGTGCCTGTCGTCGGGCTTCGGCGCCCGCAACAGCCGGCTGCACAAGGGGCTCGATTATCATTCCGAAACCGGCGCGCCGATCCTCGCTGCGGCAGACGGAACGGTGGTCGAGATGAAATACCGCGAGGACTACGGCAACATGCTGCTGATCGATCATGGCGGCGGGGTCTACACGCGCTATGCGCACCTCGCTTCGTTCGGCAAGGGGCTGTCCATGGGCGTTACTGTGAGAGCTGGCGAGCAGATCGGGCTGATGGGCAACACGGCCGCCTATCAGATTCCGATGCACCTGCACTACGAGTTGCTGCTGGGCGACTATGCCAATCCGAAGGGATCGTTCGGATTGCAGGCGGCGGATCCGTTGTCGTTCCCGGCGGCGCCGTAGTTACCGCAAATGGAAACGCAGCGGGAATTGCTTCCCGCCGCGCCGCCATGCTTGCGGTTGGCGTTGCCGTCTAGTTGTCGACGGTTGCGCTTCCGCTTGCGGATGTGCTGGCAGAAGCGGTCGCGCCGTTCGGGCTGACCGAGGTATTGCCTGAAGCGCCCGCGCTGCCGTTCACGGTCGCGTTCGGTTTCGCGGCTTCGGCTGTTGCCTTCGCTTGAGCGGCTTTTGCTTTCGCGGCGTCCGCAGCGGTGGTCGCGGTCGCTGTCGCGGTGTTCGCCGCGCCCGTCGCGTCGATCGTGGCGCCTGCGCTGCCGGAGCCGCCAGCGCTTACGCCGGGAACCTGCACTTGGCCGCTGCCAGCGAGGCCGCCGCCGACCTGTGGTTCGGCGGGTGCCGCGGTCGCCGCCGCCTTGTCGGCTTTGGCCTGGGCTTTCGCCGCACGGTCGGCGGCGCGTTGCTTCGCGCGATCAATCGTGGTGGTGGCTGTCGTCGTGTCTACCGAGGCTGCGCCGTTCAGCGCGCCGGTAGCATTTCCGGTTGCGCCGCCGAGGCCGCCGGTGAGGCCGCCGCCTGCGCCGCCAGTGAGACCGCCGCCAAGCTGGGCGTGGGCCGGTACAACGGCGATGGCCGCGAGGGCGATGCCGGCGAGGATTCCAGTGCGCGTCATTTGAATTCTCCAATAGAGGAGGCGGTGCCCGCCCCATCGGGAAAACAAACGCAGTTCCATTGAGCTGGTTCACGTGCGTGTGCGCGCCAAAACGGGAATCGCGATTACAACGAGGACAGAACGGCCGCCCTTTACCGGAAACGCGCGAGTACCTTGATCTGCATCTATTTCCGTTCAGGTCAGCGCGGCGCCCGGCATGTCGCTCACCGGCATTTCAGCAGATTTTGCCGATTTCAACTAAGACCCTAGTTGACTCGATTATCGATAAATCGCACAGTGAGTCCTAAGGTACTAGTTGGTCGTCGGCGCGAGGGTCAGGGCGCCGTGGCCGAAACACAGAATTGGACGTCATGCCCAAGCCCAAATCCGATGTTCTGACCGAGGCCGAACAGCGCGTGATGCGCGTGCTGTGGGAGAAGGGGGAGGCCAGCGTGCGTGAGGTCACCGAGGCGCTCGAGACGAGCTATCCGGTCGCCTACAACACTGTGCTCACCATCCTGCGTATCCTCACCGACAAGGACTATGTGAAGCCGCGCCAGGACGGCCGCGCCTTCATCTATACGCCATCGGTCTCGAAGGCTGACGCGCGATCGCGTGCACTGCGCAAGATGATGTCGACCTTCTTCGAGGGTTCGCCCACCGAACTGGCGCAGCACCTCATCCGCACCGAAAACCTCAACGCCAAGGAGCTCCAGGCGTTGAAGGACGAACTCGACAACATGTCTTCTGAAGAGGACTGAGACGATGGATATCAATGTCCTGCAGACGCTGATCGTCGGCCATCTGTGGCAGAGCGTGGCGCTGGCCGCCGTGCTGGCGGGCGCGCTGATCCTCGGCAAGCGCATGCGCGGATCGACGCGCTATGGCCTTGCAGGCGTCGCGTTCACCGCGTGCCTGGCGCTGCCGCTGGCGGCGTTCATTCCGGGCGAAGCGCTGGTGACAGGACTGATGGACAGGCTCAACGCCCCGGCGAGCGTGGCGGAGCAGGCCGCGACAAGGACGGAGACCCAGCCGACGCTGCTGCAGACGATGGCGGCAAACGAACAAGTGCCGGACTGGATCGGCAACATTGCTCCGGGCGTGGTGAAGGCTGCGATGCCGGATGGCGTGCCGGCGAGCGAGACATTCTGGGGCAAGGCTGCCATTGAAGACGGCGCGCCGGCTTGGGCGCTCAACCTGGGCGGAAACATGCTGCAGGCGGCTGTCGCGGAACCGGTGGTTGCAACGCCGCCGCCCGCGCCGATGTTCACTTTCCCAGAGATCAAGATTCCCAACCTCAACCTGCCGGATCTGACGCTACCGCTCGCCCTGGTGTGGCTGGCTGGCGTCGCGATCATGTTCGTGCGCATCGGCCGGGATCTCATTGCCGTCGAGATGCTTGTCTCGCGTGCGAAGCCTGCGGACCTGCCTGAGGCGCTGAAGCGCCGCATGAAGGGCGTGCGCGTCGCGATCAGCCCGGAAGCGCCGGGACCGATGGCGGCGGGCCTGTTCCGTCCGTGCATCGTGCTGCCGGAGAATATCGCTCTCAACTCGCCGGGCATGGCGGCGCTGCTTGAGCACGAGCGCGCGCACATCGAACGTCAGGACATGCTTGCAGCCCTCGGCCAGCGCATCGTGCTGGCGCTGCTGTGGTGGAGCCCGGCGCTCTACTGGATCAGCCGTCGCGTCGACGAGGAACGCGAAGTGGCGTGCGATGAAACCGCCGTCGACCGCACTGGCGATGCGAAAGCTTTTGCCCGCTCGCTGACGATCGAAGCGCAGAACCAGCTCTGGGCGCGCGCGCCGCGGCTTGCCGTGGGCGCCATCGGTCCGCGCAGCCAGGTCGGCCGCCGCATCAAGCGGCTGATTGAAATCGCCAAGGGCGCATCGCCCGCGAAGTATGCCGGCCGTCTGGCGTTCGCGGGCTTAGCCCTCGCCGTCGCGGTCGCCGCGATGATCACGCCGCGCTTTGCCGCGGACGCCCAGCAGGCGAATGACTCCGAGAAGGCGATCGACCTTCTCTCGCAGGATGCCCGCGATCAGGCGCGCGAAGAAGCGCTTGCCGGACCTCGCAGCGACGATCAGGAAGACCGCGCTTCACGCCTTCGCGACATCCAGCGCCTTGATGGATCGGCCCACGACTACGCCGCGCTGGGCGAGGAGATCGGTGCGCTGATGGAAGGCCTCGGCGCCGAGTTGGAGATCGCATTCGCCGGCCTCTCGCCGGAACTCGAAGCCGAGCTTGCGGCGCTTTCCGCCGAAATGGCGGTGCTGGGCACGGAGATCGGGCTGGCGGTCAGCGATGAGGTGATGGCCGGCATGCCGGAGATCATGGAGCAGGTGCGCCTGGAACTGGCGGCTGAAGGCATCGACATCGATGAGCTGGATGAGCTCGACCAGATCAAGGAGATGACCGAGCAGGATCGCGAGGAATTGCGCCAGGCCCTGCAGGAAGCTCGCGAGGAGATCCAGGAGAAGCTTGGACCGGAAATGCGCGAGGAAATCCGCGCCGCCATGGAAGAGGCCCGCGCCGATATCGCCGAGCACAAGGACGAGATCCGCGCCGCGATGGAAGAAAGCCGGGCCGGCATGGTGATCGCCCGCGAGACGATGGCGAGGGTCCGCGCCGAGATCGACGCCGCCCGCGCCCGCGGCGACTTCGACAATCTCGATGGCGACCACGATTTCAACTTCGACTTCGATTTCGACAGCAAGATCGACAAGGAAGTCACCGAGAAGCTGAAAGCCAAGGGCATCATCAAGACAGACAAGACTATCCGCATTCGCGACGGCTGGGACGACGATGCGTCGACGCCGAACGGCAGGCTGATGCGCGCCGCCTCGAAGTGCAATGACGAGGAAGTCCGCCGGCTGATCGTCGAGGACAAGGCCAATGTGAACACGAAGGTTGTCGGCGACGGCACGCCCCTGATCATGGCGGCGCGCAAGGGCTGCGTGGACACGGTGCGCGCACTGCTGAATGCCGGCGCCGACGCGAACCTCGCCTCGCCGGGCGATGGCAATCCGCTGATCGCCGCCGCCTATCGCAACCAGGAGGAGGTGGCGAAGCTGCTGATCGACCGTGGCGCGAACGTCAATGGCGGCTCCGTGGGTGACGGCAACCCGCTCATCGCCGCGGCCCAGCGCGGCAATCTCAAGATGGCGCAGATGCTGATCGACCGCGGCGCGAAGGTGAACGGTTACGTCAAGGGCGATGAAACTCCGCTGATCGCCGCAGCCGAGCAGGGCGAACTCGCCATCGCGAAGCTGCTGGTCGACAAGGGAGCCAACGTCAACCTTGCCTACAACGTCGAGACCTGGGGCTCGGACAAGAAAACCGAGCTGCGTTCGCCGCTCAACATGGCGGAACGCCACGGAAACGACGCAGTCGCCAATTACCTCCGCTCCAAAGGAGCCACCTTGAATCCGAAGGCGGCGAACTAGGCGGAAACGTACGGGACGACACGTCCCTCTGGGGTAATCAGTCATGACCTACGCCCGCGCAGGGGACGGCGCATGGGAAGCGGCTATGCCGTCCACGCCGCACGCAGCGACAAACTGGAATGTGATTTCTGTAGCGCGTAGCCGTGTCTAACTTTCAATCAGTTGAGTCGCTGTCCCCGTCGGAGGGCGCAGCGTCTCCCAACCCAACGTCAAGGTCAGGGGGCGAACGCATGTCGACAGGACAACGGGGCGGCCGCCATCCGGGCGGGCGTCGAGCCTTGGCGCGTGGATCATCGCTCTGCAATGGCGCGATTGCCGGCGGGCTGGCGATGCTGGGCGGACTGCCCGCATTCGCGCAGGAGCAGGTTTCGACTTCCGCACCGACGCAGGCTTCGTCGCAGATCTACGAGCCGGCATACTTCACGCGGTTCGCGCCGAAGACGGCGGCGGACATGGTCAACAACATCGCCGGCTTCGAGATCAGCGGCAGTGACGACGAGCGCGGCTTCGGCCAAGCCAAGCAGAACGTGCTGATCAACGGGCGGCGCGTGTCGGGCAAGTCCAACGACGCGGCGACGGCGCTGAGCCGCATCGCCGCCGACACCGTGTTGCGCATCGAGATCATCGACGGCGCAACGCTGAACATTCCGGGCCTGTCGGGCCAGGTCGCCAACGTCGTCGCCAAAGTCGATGCGCTGAGCGGCAACTGGTACATCCAGCCGGAATTCCGCGAGAACCTGCAGCCTTCCTGGTACAACGGCTCGGTCAGCGCCAACGGCAAGTCGGGCGGCTGGTCATGGTCGGCGGCGCTTACGGGGCGTGAGTTCCACAACGGCCATGACGGACCGGGCGTGATCATCAACGGCGCGGGCGTCGTGACGGATGTGCGCCGCGAAGGGTTCAACGGCGCCGGCGAAGAGCCGGAGCTGAACGCCACGGTTACGTACGAGACGACGGCCGGTTCGATCGTCAACGTCAACCTGGCGCTGACCACGTTCAACTTCGTCGGGCGCGAGGATTCCTTCCGCGACGATATCGCGCTGCCGCCACGCAACCGCTTCGTTTCCATCGGCGAGGACGAGACGGGCGGCGAGGTCGGCGCCGATTGGGAGTTCGATCTCGGGCCGGGGCGGCTGAAGGTGATCGGCCTGCATCGCCAGGAAGAGGGCGACGAGCTGGTCACCGTCGAGACCTACGACGACGCGACCGGTTTCATCCTCGGCGGCGACCGCGTGCTGGCGCATTCCGAGGAAGGCGAAAGCATCGCGCGGGGCGAATACAATTTCGGCGCGTTCGGCGGCGACATGCAGTGGGCGGCGGAGGGCGCGTTCAACTTTGGCGATCTGCATACCCAGCTTGCGCAGCGCCAGGCGAACGGCGGGTATCCGCTCGCGACGCTCGACGAGGGCACGGCGCGGGTGGAGGAGCGGCGCGGCGAGACGAACCTGTCCTACAGCCGCAAGCTGTCGGATGCGTGGAGCCTGCAGAGTTCGCTCGGCGTCGAGTATTCCGAACTGAGCGTGAATTTCCCCGTGCTGCCGCCGGGCGTGACGCAGCAGCAGGCGCCGCGCGAGTTCGTGCGTCAGAAGGGCTTCCTCGCGCTGGTGTGGAAGATCGACGACAAGCTCGACATCAGCTTCAAGGGCGAGCGGCGCGTGGGGCAGCTGGACTTCGGCGACTTCCTGTCGGCGGTCGACCTGCAGCAGGGCGCCTCACAATCGGGGAATGTGGAGCTGGTGCCGGAGCAATCCTGGATCGCATCGGCCGAGATCAACAAGAAGCTTGGCGCCTGGGGCGCGTTGAAGCTGATCCTCGACTCGCGGCTGATCGAGGACGTGGTCGACCAGATTCCGATCGGGGTGAGCGGCACGGGCGTCGGTAACCTCGAAGAAGCGACGGCCTGGTCGGTCACCGGGTCGGGCACGATCAACTTCGACCCGATTGGCCTCAAGGGCCTGCAGTTCGCTTTCAACTGGCGCTATGGCGACAGCGAGGTGGACGATCCGCTGACCGGGATCCCACGTGAAATCTCCGGTTCGACCAAGCTGAACGGCAATATGAGCCTTCGCTGGGATGTTCCCGAAACGCCGTGGACGCTGGTCGCTGGCATCGAGGAATACCAATCCTACGCCCGCTATCGCCTCGACCAGATCGCGCGCGACTGGACGGCGCCGTCGACCAACTTCTTCTCGATCGAGAACAAGGACGTTTACGGCATGAAGGTGCGGCTGCAGGTGGTGAACCTCAACGACACCTCGGAGAACTTCAAGCGCGAGGTCTACTTCAACGGCCGGCGCACCAATCCGCTCAACTTTACCGAGGAGCGGCACAGGACGTTCGGACCGATCGTGCGGCTCAACGTGTCGGGGACATTCTAGTTTCTAGTGTGGCTAGTTTCTAGTGTGGCTCGTTTCTAGTGTGGCGGAGCGATGCTGACGCAGAAGTCCGGCGTCTCGAGATTGAGCAGGGGCAGCCCGCGCGAGCAGACGTCGCGGCCGCCATCCCAGATCATGTGCAGCGAGACATAGAGGATCACCAGCAGGCCGATATAGGCGATCCAGCGGTGCTTGGTCAGAAGCCGGGCGATGAACGTGGCGGCGATGCCCATCAGCACCACCGACAGGGCAAGGCCGAACACGAGGATCCACGGATGTTCGTGCGCGGCGCCGGCGACGGCCAGAACGTTGTCGAGCGACATGGAGACGTCGGCGATAACGATCTGCACGACGGCCTGGCGCAGGCTTTTCTTCTTGCTCATGACGTGGCCGGCGATCCTGCCGTCGCCATCCAGGTCCTTGCCCTGGATCGCTTCCTCGTCGTGCTGGTGCGGCGTGTTCAGCTCGCGCCACATCTTCCAACACACCCACAGCAGGAGAACGCCGCCGGCGAGGAGCAGGCCGATGACGGCGAGAAGCTGGGTGGCGACAAGCGCGAACAGGATGCGCAGCACGGTCGCGGCGATGACGCCGATCACGATCGCCTTGCCACGCTGCTTGGGATCGAGGCCCGCGGCGGCGAGGCCGATAACGACGGCGTTGTCGCCGGCCAGCACCAGATCGATCATCACGACTGTAAGGAACGCCTGGGCGCCTTCGACCGTGAAAACACTCATAAGGTCCATCGGACAAGGCGCTCCGCACCGCCGGGACCCCGGCCAACCAAGGCGCTCACATTCTCGACTTGGGAAAGGTTTTCAAGGGGTTCCAGAGCCGCGCCCTAACGGAAGGCAGCCGAACTGACAGAAACCTGACAGTTTGCGAACGTCGGCTATCGCTCGCCTTGACTTTTGGCCGCTGATCCTGTTTTTGCCCCCTTCCTCGGTCTTTGAGCCGGGAATTACGGATGGTGCGCCAACCGCCGTTGAGATCGCGAGGGCCATGGGGTCCCGCCGGAGCGCGCCGAAGAAGAGGCTACCATGTCCAGGCGCCAGAACGCCAAGTACAAGCTCGACCGCCGCGTTGGTGAAAACGTCTGGGGTCGCCCGAAGTCTCCGATCAACAACCGCCAGACCCGCCCCGGCCAGCACGGCGCCCGCCGCACGAACAAGCCGTCGGATTTCGGCATCCAGCTGATGGCCAAGCAGAAGCTGAAGGGCTTCTACGGCGACATCACGGAAAAGCAGTTCCGCAAGACCTATGAGGAAGCGGCCCGCCGCACCGGCAACACCGCCGAGCTTCTGGTCGGCCTGCTCGAGTCGCGCCTCGACACGGTGGTCTATCGCGCCAAGTTCGTGCCGACGGTTTTCGCGGCCCGGCAGTTCGTCAACCATGGCCACGTCACGCTGAACGGCAAGAAGGCGAACATCGGCTCGATGGTCGTGAAGCCGGGCGACGTCGTCCAGGTGCGCGAGCGTTCGCGCAACATGGCGCTGGTGATCGAAGCCATGGGTTCGGCCGAGCGCGATGTGCCGGAATATGTGGAGGTCGACCAGAAAGCCGGCACGGCGAAGTTCGTCCGCATGCCGAGCCTCTCGGACATTCCGTTCGCGGCCCGGATGGAGCCGAACCTGGTGGTCGAGTTCTACTCGTCGTAAGCCGGGCTGCAATTTGGAACACAAGAAGGGGCGGCGCCGGCAACGGGCCGCCCTTTCGCTTTTCGGGCGAATGCCGAGACTCTGCAGCTTCTGGCGCGTTAGGGTCGTGACGTCTTGAAGGAGCGCATGAACATGGCCGATCAGCCCAGCCTGAAGGATGTCCGCGCCGCAACGCTGGTGAATCCCAAGGCAAAGAAGCCGGTCTCGCTGAGCGATTTCGAGACGCATGGCGGCAAGATTTTTGACTCGAAAAAGGATGCGAAGGCGTCGCTGGAGGAGGACGCGCTGGCGATCAACGGCCTGCAGGACGCGAGGTTCGCGGGCAAGGCGGGCGCGCTACTGATCGTGATGCAGGGCATCGATACGTCCGGCAAGGACGGGACAACTAAGGAAGCGTTCAAATATACCAGCCCACTGGGCGTACATGTGCACGCATTCGGCAAGCCGACCGAGGAGGATCTGGCGCACGACTATCTCTGGCGCCTGCACAAGCGCACTCCGCGCAGGGGCCACATCGGTGTGTTCAACCGGTCGCAGTACGAGGATGTGCTGGTGGTGAAGGTGCGGAAGCTAGCGCCGCCGGAGCTGGTCGAGCAGCGGTATGAGCAGATCAACCAGTTCGAGAAGCATCTCGTCGAAAACGGCACGCGGGTTCTGAAGCTCATGCTGCATATGTCGAAAAAGGAGCAGGGCGATCGGTTGCGGGAGCGGCTGGAGGTTCCGGAGAAGCGCTGGAAGTTCAATCCAAGCGATCTCGAGGACCGCAAGCTGTGGCCTGAGTACGAGGCGGCTTACGAGACGGTGCTGCAGCGTTGCTCGACGCCGTGGGCGCCCTGGCATGTTGTGCCGTCGGACAGCCGGTCGCGGAGGGACGCCATCGCCGCGAAGCTGATCCGCGGAGAGCTCGAGGCAATGAAGCCGGAATATCCCGACCCTGGTTACCGGCCGGAGCAGTTCTCGATCGACTGACTTCACCCACTATTGGGCCTCAACTAGATAAGCCGTTCATCGAGCATTCATATCGAATATCGATAATACGAGTCCTCACCTTTGGACAGGGGCAGGACATGAAATTCTTAGCGGCAGCGGCGGCCATCGCATCGAGCCTGATGCTGAGCGGATGCCTGGTGGTCGACGCCGACATCACCGAGCGGCACTGGGACAATGATGACTACGGCTACCTGCTGGGCGCTGACATCAGCGCGCGGGCCCCGGAGATCACGATCACGGCGCACTCGAACGGCTGCACGCAGAAAGAACATTTCGAGCCGACCGTGCGCGACCGCGGCGACCAGCGGTTCGATGTCGGCTTCCGCCGCACCACGCCTGACAACTGCAAGGCGCTTGTGCCCGACGGCCGCAGCATGACGTGGACTTTTTCCGAACTCGGCATTCCGGCGAACGCTCGGCTGATGCTGATGAACTCCATCGGCCGCTAGGCCGGCGGGCTTCCTCCCCGCGCTCGTCCCGACCGCGTATCGGGTCCCAGGACATCCAGCACCTCGCCAGATCGTAAAACGACGGCGCCTGGATCCCGCTCCGGATCTCATCCGGAGCGGGATGAGCGTTTTCTACGATCCCGAAGCCACCTCGACGTCGCCGCCGCCGGAGGAGTCGGTGTCGACGCTGGTCGGGTTGCCGCGGATGCGGACGTCTGCGCCCGAACTTGCGCGGCCTGACGCCTTGGCGGTGAGCGTTATGTCGGCATCAGAGCCGCCGGACGCGGTGACGACGCCATCGGTGCAGGTAAGCTTGCCGCCGTTGAAGTCAGCGCCGCCGGAAGCTGCCGCCGTCAGGGTGGTGCATGTACCCGCTAGGCTGATGTCGGCGCCGCCGGATGCATCGACGCCGAGCGTTGCGACCTTGATGGTCTTGACGTCGACGTCGGCGCCGCCGCCGGCGTGGATGGTCGCCGTATCGACGGTGATCGAGGTGGCATTGATGTCCGCGCCGCCACCGGCATTGATGGCCAGCGTGGCCACGGCGATTGAGCCCACATTGATGTCCGCCCCGCCGGAGGCGTGTAGTTCAAGAGCCTTTCCGTTAAGGCTCGACGCATCGACGTCGGCGCCGCCGGACGCTTCGACCCTGGAATAGGCTGGCGCCACAACCGTGACGATCGATGGCGTGGTCGACCAGCCCATCCAGGAGACGTGCGGTTCCTGGCGCACGACCAGCGTGGAGCCTTCGCGCTCGATGACAATCTTCTCGAGCCTGTTCTTCGGCGCCTCGGCGCTGACGGAGTAGGGACCTTCCTTCAGCACGACATTGACGCCGGCGCGCGCCGAAACGCTGTCGAAGCCGTCGAAATTATAGGTGCGGCTAGCCACCTCGGACGAGGTGGCGATGCATCCGCCCGACGCGGCCAGCGCCACGGCGGGGATGATCCATTGAATGGCGATCTTCATGACGATGTGACCCCTTTGTACCCTAGAGCGCTTTCACGGAACCGCCGCTCGATGTGTCCTTCGACACCGACGCCGGCTTGCCGTGGAAGCTGATGTGAGCGCCGGAGGAAGCGTTGCCGCTGGCCTTTTGTGTCGCGAACGCATCGGCATGGGCGCCGGAGGAGGCATCGACCGAAGCGGACTGGCACTTCAGGTCTTCGCCATTGAAGTGCGCGCCGGAGGAGACGTCGAGCTTGAGCGCAGCGCAGGAGCCTTCGAGTTCGATGTGAGCGCCCGACGACACGTCGACGCTGACATCCTTCATGGTGAGGTTGTCCGCTTCGACATGAGCGCCGGAGGAAACGTCGAAAGCCGAGTAGGACGGCGCCGACACGGTGACGTGGTATTCGGGACCGCGCGTGAACCAGCTCGTGTTCTTGCGGCCGAGGCGCAGCGTCGAACCGCGGACTTCGATGACGAGGTTGTCGAAATTATTGTTCGGCGTGTCGACCTTCACGGAGAAGGGACCTTGCACGACATCGACCTCGATGCCGGCCGAGACGCTGAGCTTGTCGAAGTTCGACAGGCTGTAGCTCTTGGTGTCGGCAAAGGCGGGGAACACGACGGCGGCGGTGACGAGACCGACGGCGGCGGCGGGGATCAGCAACAGGGAGTGGCGCATCAGGAAGCTTCCTTCTTCTTGTTTTGTTTCGTCTTTTTCTCCAATCCGACGCCCGCGCGGGGGATTTTTCGCCTCTTTCGCGGGTGGACCAGGTTCACCCTAATAACTTAGTTCATATCGAAAAACAATAAGGACCGGATAGGCACGTTTCGAAGGCGCAACCGGCGGCAGGGAGACGGGGACGCAACACACAGCCGCCGGTCCGTTCGCTGGCGGTGTCAGTCAGCCAGGGAAATCGACGACGCGAAGCCGGCCTTCTTCTGAAAGTCACGTGGGTTGCCGCTGACCTTGATGCTCGACGCCGTGCCGGTCGCGGCGACCGCTCTTTCCGACGCATAGACCTGTGCGCTGGAAGCTTCGCCGCCCGTGATGGTGGCTTCGCGGCATTTGAAGTCGGAAGCAACCACGCTCGCGGCGGCGCCGAGGTCGAGCGTGAAGCGGTTGCATGTCCCGGCGAGCTTCAGCGACGAGGCGGAGTCGATATCGACATCGACCGTGTCGGCCTTGAGCGACCGGATGCTGATCGAGGTCGCCGCTTCGGCGTCGATGTTGAGCGTGTCCACGTTGAGGCTGTCGGCGGAGAATTTGATCGCCGCGTCGAGCGTCAGCGCATCGAGATCCGGCGCCGAGATGCGGACGATGTCGTGCATCTCGCCCCTGATGTGCGTGTTGTTCGGGCGGGTGATGCGCAGCGTGTCGCCGTCCTTCTCGACGATGATCTTGTCGAGGTGGTTGGGGTTGCTGTCGACGACGACGGAGTAGTTGGGCGATTGGGTGAACTCGATCTCGAACGCGCTGTCGACGTCGATCTTCGTGAAGCCGGTGAAGTTGTAGCTCTTCGTGTCGGCAAAGGCAGGGGCGGCGAGAGCGGCTGCTGCGAGGGTAAGGGTCAGAAGTTTGTGCATGGGAGATTGTCTCCGCTTGAGTGGCGTTTCGAGCCTGCTTCCGACTTCAGGCTCTTGATCAACTAGTATCTTAGTTGCGAGGCCGGGGCAACGGGTTTTGTGAAGGTGGAAGGAGTGGCCGGCTGCACCCTATGTTTCCGCTGGACGTGTGGCTGGCATCGACCGCACGCTCGCGCGTGATGGGACGGGGGTAGTCGGGGACGCACACATGAGCAGGTTTGCGATTTCAACGGCGCTGCTGGCGCTTGGCTTTTTCGCGGCCCCGCTGCCCGCGGCGGCGCAGCAGGACGCGCTCGGCGAAGCCGCGACGAAACTCTACACGGCCTGCATCGCCAACACGCAAGGCGGTTCGGCCGAATGCGCCTGCGTGGCTGGCTTCTTCGCCGGACGACTGCAGGAAGACGAATATCGCATCGTCGGAGCGATCAACAAATTCATCGACGCGCAGGGCAATATCGCGGACATGGACGGCGCGCTGGCTGCGGCCGAGGCCGAGCGGGTGCGGATCGGCATGACCAAGGCGCGCTATACCGAGGTCATGCAGCGCTTCACGACAGTGGATAAGGACGGGGCCTATGGCGACCGTGCCTGCAGCGCGTTCGCTTCGGTTGCACAGTAGGGCTAGATCTCGGCCCAGAGGTCGACGCCCTCGCCCGCGACGACGCGCGCTTTCACCAGGTCGCCGGACTTGAGATCGCCGGCCTCTGCGATGAACACCTCGCCGTCGATCTCGGGCGCGTCCGCCTTGGAGCGGCCGACGGCGCCGTCGTCGTCGACCTCGTCGATCAGCACGTCGATGGTCTGGCCGATCAGGGACTTTGAGCGGGCATCAGAAAGCTCGGCCTGCAGCGCCATGAAGCGATGCCAGCGTTCTTCCTTCACTTCTTCGGGGACGTGATTGGGGAGCGCGGATGACGCGGCGCCGGTGACGTTCTCGTATTTGAAGCAGCCGGCGCGCTCGATCTTGGCTTCCTTCAGCCAGTTGAGCAGGTGCTCGAAATCGGCGTCGGTCTCGCCCGGGAAGCCGACGATGAACGAGGAGCGCAGGACGAGGTCAGGCACTTCGCGGCGCCATTTGCCGATGCGGTCGAGCGTCTTGTCGATGTTGGCGGGGCGCTTCATCGCCTTCAGCACGTTCGGGGACGAGTGCTGGAAGGGAATGTCGAGGTAGGGAAGGATGCGGCCGTCGGCCATCATCGGCATGACGTCGTCGACGTGCGGATAGGGGTAGACGTAGTGGAGACGGGTCCAGACTCCACTCTCTTTGGCGAACTCACCCAGGCCTTCGCAGAGATCCCTGAAGCGCGTCTGGCGTTCCTTGTCGCGCCATTTGTAGGGCGCGTATTTCACATCGAGGCCGTAGGCGGATGTGTCCTGGCTGATGACAAGCAGTTCCTTCACGCCGGCCTTCACGAGCTGTTCGGCTTCGCGGAGTACCGCATCGATGCGGCGGGAGACAAGATCGCCCCGCAGGCTCGGGATGATGCAGAAGGAGCAACGATTGTTGCAGCCTTCGGAGATCTTCAGGTAGGCGTAGTGGCGCGGGGTGAGGCGGTAGCCGCTCTCCGGCACCAGCGACACGAAGGGATGGTCCGGCGCGGGCAGGTGCGTGTGCACCGCGTCCATCACCTGTTCGTACTGGTGCGGGCCGGTGAC